>JAPLSM010000113.1 GCA_026398635.1 Spirochaetota bacterium
GGCACGCTCTCGGGACTCATCGGCGGCATCGCGATACTGCCGATGGCGCTGCTCGGCCCGATCGCCGGCGTGTTCGTGGACCGGACCAACCGGGGCCGGCTGATCGCCTGGACCGACATCGCGGGTGGCGTGCTTGTCTCGCTCGCAGCTGTGCTCTTCTTCATCGTGCCCGCGAACACGCCGCTGCTACTGGCCGCGGTCTTCGCGGTCACCCTCGGCACCGGGCTCCTGGATACCTTTTCGCAGCCGTCGATCACGGCGAGCATCCCCGACCTCGTGCCGAAGGACAAGCTGGAGGCGGCGAACGGGCTGAACCTCTCGGTGCTGCACGTAGCGATGCTGGTGGCGCAGGCGCTTGCGGGGCTGCTCTACCGGTTGCTCGGTGCCCCGCTGCTGGTGAGGGCGAACGCAGCGGCATACCTCTGGGCGGGATTCAGCGAGCTCGGGGTGAAGACGCCAGACCGTCCGCGCCCGGCCTCGGGGCAGCACCCGTGGCACCGGTTCACCACGGAACTGGCCGAGGGCGCGCGGTGGGTCTGGCGCCACAGGGGACTGCGAACCCTGCTGATGCTCTCCACCATCCTCAACTTTCTCGTTGCCCCCCTGCTCGCCCTGATGGCGTTCTTCGTCGAGGACTGGCTCGGGCTCGGGCCCGAGTGGCTCGGCTACCTCATGGCATGCTACGGCGGCGGCGGGCTGGTCGGCTTCGCCGTGGCCGGCGCGTGGCGGGTGCGCGGCCGTGGCCGTCTGGCCCTGGTGGCGGGCGCCACCATCGGACAGTCGGCCACGGTGGCGCTCATGGTCGCGCTGCCCGGCATCTCCCTGCAGGTTGCGCTCTTCCTCGCAGCCGGGATCTGCGGCGGCATCGTGAACGTGCACTTCATGACGCTGATGCAGACCTCGGCCCCTGCCGAGCTGCAGGGCCGGGTGCAGAGCCTCTCGACCACGCTCGCCACCGCGGTCATGCCGGTTGGCATGGCGCTCGCCGGGATCTTCTTCGACCTGACGCGCGGCAATTTCTGGCTCGTCATCGGCATGCCCGGCTTCGTGATGCTGGCAGCCTCGGTCGCCGCGCTGGCATCGCGGTCCTACCGCAGCTTCCTCACCGGGCCGGCGGAAGAACCGTCCGGGCCGGCGGATCAGCAGGGGCCAACCGCGTAGGTCACCGAACCCCTCCGCACGGCCCCCGGCGCGACGGTCTTCAGGCCCGAGGCCTCGGCGAACCCGCGCGCGTGCAGGTTGTGCGCGTCCGTCGAGCAAGTCTGGTTCTCGAGACAGAAAAACCGCTCCCCCCGCGGCGTGTAGAGCACGAGGTGCGAGAAGTCCGCCGTGGCCTCGAGATCGACCGTCACACCGAGCCGCCGGTACTCCACCCGGGCATGCCGGCCCGGCTCCACGTGCGAGAACACGTGGTCGAGGTCGAGCGTTCCCACCGCGACGAGACTTCGGAGATCGAGCGCCGTGCCCGCCACCTCGGCGAGCCGGCCCGTGGGCAGCAGGTCGGGTGTGGCTTCCATCACCGCGGCAGCGGGAAGCGACACGAAGGTCCCTTCGTCGCCGTCGAGCTTCATGAAGTACGGGTGTAGTCCGAATCCGAAGGGGAGCTCCTCCGCGCCGCGGTTCTCGATGGCGTACTCTACCCGGATGCCGCGCGCGGTGAGCGTGAACGATAGGACGATCCGGTGGGGAAACGGGAACGCCTCGAACATCGGGCTGCCGGGCCGGCAGTCCAGCCGGGAGGCGAACCGCGCTTCGCCGGCCGACGCCGTCGGGGGCTCGTGCTCCCACGCCTCGAGGTGCGCCAGGCCGTGCTCGTAGATGTCCCTGCCTGCCCTGACCTGTCGGTAGACCCGGCCCTTCCACGTGAACCGGCAGTCCCTGACCCGGTTCGGCGTCGGGTACAGCACCGGCGTGCCGGTGAAGTCGTGCGCGAGGAGCAGCGCGGGATCGAAGTCGATGACCGCCCTGCCGCCCACGGTGAACCGGGCAAGGTTGCAGCCGAAGCCGGGAACGATGTGCGCCTCGAGGGTGGGGGATTGGCGGGGCGCGCGCGAACCATCGCCCGCCCCGTCCCACGTGAGTACCGCGACCGGGCCGAGCAAGGCGTCCCGCTCGAGCCGGGCCGAAAAACGTCCGCCTTCCGTCATCGCTTCAGCGGGCTGGCCCCGGCGACTTCGCGGACGTTCGCGATCAGGTACTCCACCGCCTCGTCGGTGAGGCGGGGATGCACGGGCAGGGACACGTACCGCCCGTGGGCAGCCTCGGCCACCGGGCATTCGCCCTCACCGTGCCCCTGCCGGCGGTACGGCTCGGTGAGGTGCACGGGCGTGTAGTGCGACCAGGGCTTGATGCCCCGGTTCGTGTACAGCTCCCACATGAAATCGGCCTTCGACATCGGGAAGCCCTTGCCCAACTGAACGACGAAGAAGTGGTAGACGTGCACACCCTTCGGGTCCACCCAGGGCAGCTCCAGCCCGGGGATTCCGGCCAGTCCCTCGGCGAGGCGCCCCCCGATGGCGATGCGCCGTGCGTTGTGGCCGTCGAGCTTCTTCAGCTGCTCGATGCCCACCGCTGCCTGCGCGTCGGTCATGCGGTAGTTGTAGCCCACGTCGTCGAAGAACAGGCGCCAGTATTCCTTCCCCATCGGGTGCTTCGCCTCGTCGATGGGCAGGTACTTGTCGCTGCCCCCGTAGGTCCGGCAGCACAGCGACCGGTAGGACAGCACGCGCTCGAACAGCGCCCGGTCGTCGGTGGTCACCATGCCGCCCTCGCCGAGGGTCCCCATGTTCTTCTGCTGGTGGAAGCTGAACACCCCGAGGTCCGCGAGGGCACCGGCCTTCCGGCCGAGGTACGAGCCGCCGGGGTTGTGAGCGCAGTCCTCGATCACCGCAACCTTGCGCCGCCGGGCGATCTCCATGATCCGGTCCATGGCGCAGCACTGTCCCGCAAGGTGGACCGGCACGATGGCGCGCGTCTTCGGCGTGATGAGCGCCTCGAGCCGGCCGGGATCCATGTTCAGGCTGCGGGGATCGACGTCGCAGAAGACGATCCTCGCGCCGAGCGCCGAGAAGGCGAAGGCTGTGGCCACCCACGTGACAGGGGTGGTGATGACCTCGGTGTCGGGGCCCACGCCGGCCGCGATGCCCGCCAGGGTCAGCCCGGTGGTCGCGGAGGTGACCGCCAGGGCGTGCTTCACGCCGCAGTAGGCGGCGAAGGCGTCCTCGAACTGCTTCACCTTCTTCCCGCACGAGGGCGCGTTCGCGCGCAGCACCTCCATCAGCGCCGCTTCCTCCTCGATGCCGTAGGTGCTGCCGTAGGCGATCTCCAGCTCGTGCTTGACCTTCGGCTTCTCCATGTCCCTACCTTCCGTTCCCCAGCCGGCTCCCGATGGCCCGTCCCAGGCTCGTTTCCCAGTCCAGCATCGGCGTGGAGAGCAGGCGCCGGGCCTTCTCCACGCTGATGACGCCCCGGCGATGCCTCGCAGCCCGCGCCGGCTGGGCTGTGGCCGCGGCGGTCCCTGCTGCTCCCGGCTTCTGCGCCGTGACCAGCGACGCGTCGAAGCCCATGAGCGTCGCCGCCCTCTGGGTCAGGGTGAAGCGGTCCACGTTGTCGGTGGAGCCGAGGTGCAGGATCCCCTCGAACCGCGTGCGGCACAGCTCCAGCACCGCTGCCGAGAGCGTCAGCACGTCGATCGGCGTGCGGATCTCGTCCACGGGGCACGGGACGACTGTTCCCGCGGCCAGCTTCTTCGCCAATGCCGCGATGAAGGAATTGCCGTCTGTCACGGGGAAGCCGAGCACCAGCGAAATCCTCACGATCGCCGCGCCCGGATGCGCCTCCCGGACCAGCCGTTCACCGTCCGCCTTGGTCCTGCCGTACCAGTTGACGGGGCCGGTAGCATCCTCCTCCACGTACCGTTCGGCGGTGCCGGCGAAGACCGCGTCGCTGGAGAAGTACACGAAGGAGGCGCCCGCCGCCCGGGCGGCCGCGGCGATGGACCGAGCAGCGTCTACGTTCACCGCCCTGGCGAGCTCGCGCTCGCGCTCGGCCCGGTCGATATCCGCGACCGCCGCGAGGTCGACCACAGCGGTCGGCTTCACGCCGCCGATCAGCGCGGCAACCGCAGCACCGTCCGTGATGTCGATCCGATGCCACGCGGCGCCCGGTAGGGCGTCCCGCACCGTGGAATCTGCCACGTGCACCTCCCACCCGTCCCGCAGGGCGAGCGTGCAGAGGTTGCCGCCCACGAAACCGCCGCCGCCGAAGACCAGGAGTCGTCCGTTCATGGAGTCGCCCGCCTCCTTGCGCCGAGCTCGACGAGTGCCAGCACGATCACGAACGCGGCGAGCGAGCCACCGATCACGGGGAGCGAGAAATCGCCCGATGCGTCGGCGAGCCAGCGCGGCAGGACGTTCGTGACGGCGATGATCGTCGCGTTGTAGAGGCCGTGCGCGGTCATCGACGCGGAGATCGTGCCGGTCCGCTCGAAGAGCCAGCCGAGGTAGAGGCCGACGACGGCGAGGGCAACGATCGAGAGCGGGCTCATGTGGAACAGGGCGAAAAGCACCGCCTGCACGATGATCGCGGGCACCACAGCGAGCTTCCGCCGGAGCGTGCCCTGGAGCCACCCCCGGAACAGCGTCTCCTCGCACACGGCCGGGGTGACAGCCACGGCGCCGAAGACGAGCACGGCCTGCCACGGCGTGCGGACCGCGAGCAGCGCCGCCTCGCCGGCGGCGAGCTCGCGCAGCGGTGGCAGCACCAGGTACGACCAGCGGTTCACGACTTCGGCGAGGGGTACGATCGCGACGGCACCCGCGCCGGCCAGCACCAGGTCGACGGCCGCGGGCGGCCGGTAGGAGAGATACCGGAATGGCCGGCTGCTGTGCCAGCGCCGCACGAGCACGACGGCGAGTGCGAAGAAGACGGCGAACTGGGCCACCGTTGTCACGACGAGGATCGGGACCTGGAACCTTCGGTAGTACTCCACCAGGATGTCGACCAGCCGGCCCGTCGAGAGCCAGGACGGGTCGCGCAGCATGTCGAGAGCCGCGATGATGCCGCTCACGGTCCCGCCGAGCGTCGAGTACACGCCGCCGCAGATCACCAGTCCGGCAATGGAGGCGATGAGCGGGTTGCGGCCCGGCCGCTCCCAGGATCCGTCGAGCGGGACACCCGGGAGCTGCCTCACGATCCCCCCTGGGCAACGGTCGGGGCGGATGGTGCCGAGTCGGGCGTCTCGGGCTCATTCTCCGCGGAGGGCTCAGCGGCCGACCGGGAGGCTTCCGCCTTCCGCCGCTTCATCTCGAAGTACAGGAGGGTCATGAACACCGGCGCGAAGAAGGCATTCAGCAGGCTCTGCAGGTACAGGAAGCCGGCGAGCCTCACCGGCAGGCCGGAACCCATCGCCCGGAACATGTCGAGCAGCGATCCCGAATCCGCCGTCCCTTGAACCATTTCTGTCAGGTACCGGGCGTAGGCGCGGATCGTGGCGAAAAAGACGATCGGCGTCGCGATGAGGGAAGCGGCGAATCCCAGCATGATGCTGAACAGGATCCGGTAGCCGAACACGCGCCACCAGTTCCCGCGCACGAGCGATGCGCTGAGGCCGAAGCTTTGCCCGGCCCTCGAGCCGTCGATCACCACCGACTCCAGGGTGAGAGAGAACCGCACCCACAGCCAGACCCAGACGGCGATGCCCGCTACGTAGCACAGGAAGAAAAGCCCGAGCACGCGCCAGGACGTGTCGGAGACCTCGTTGAATCTGCCGCCGACCGCCATGACGATGGCCATGACGATCACCGCCGCCAGGAAGATTCCCGCGTAGACGAGGCCTTGGAGGACCCGCTGGCCAACGAGCCGGGCGCCGGTGCGCCGGAGGTCGCGGCCTGCAATCGCCGGGACGGGGATGCTCCCCCCCCGCACCGCAGCCGCGGCCTGTGCGGTCACGCACGAGCGCACGAAAAGTAAGGCGAGACCCTGCAGGGCCGCGGCGGCCAGGATCAGCAGGAAGGGAGCCGCCATCGCGGCGAACGGGAACGGGGCGTCCACGACGTCGACCCAGGTACCCGCCATCGCGGCGAACAGCCGGCCGTACGCCCAGCCGTAGAGGGCAGCCGCGGGGAGGAAGGCGATCCCTCCGCAGAAAAGCGTTGTTTTCCAGGTCTGCCGGAGCAGGCCGAACGTGCCGTCGATCAGGCCGGCGAACCTGCCCGACGCGGGTTGGCTCACGTGGTTCCTCCCGACGGACTCTACCCGGACCGTCCGCGCCGTGTCAAAGCGCACCCGGGACTCGCGCGTGCGGGACAGCCACTCCCGGCTCCGCTCGCGCGCCTGATGCACCCCCTCAGCCGGAGTCCCCGAGAATCTCCTTCACCCGGCCCACCTCCCCAGTCTCGAGCCGCACCTTGATGCCATGGGGATGGGTTGCCGAGGACGTGAGGACGTCCCGCACGACGCCTTCGGTCGTCCTCCCCGAGCCTTGGTCCTGCTTCCGCACGATCGACACGCGCGCGCCCCGATGTATCCGCTCCCTGACATTGCCGTCGCTCATGAGCTTCGCTCCTTATCCGCAGGGCCGATCCGCTTCGCCATGGTGATGTCGGGCTTGCCGAATCCGTTAGCATCGGGCATCACGCCGACGATCGAGAACCCGTTCATCAGATAGAACTTGTACGGGTGGGAGCGCAGATTACGGATCTGCCCCAGCCGCGCCAGCACGTCGGGGACAGGCCCACACCCCTCCTCCGACAGCCGCCGCGGACCACGAGCGGGTGCAGCTCCCACACGTTGCCGTTGTACTGCGGCTGTCCGCCAATCCATCCGAGGACCCGGCCCCCCGAATCGACCACGATCCGGCTGATCCGATCAGGACCCAGGGAATCCTCGACCTCCGCCCGTGCTGCGGCGGCCATTGGCCAGGCTTCCGGTGCATCCTCCCGGAACCCGCGGAACAGGGGATCGACTGTCTCTTGCAGGGTTCCCGGACCGGCGGTTCCGAGTTCCACGATCCGGTACTCCGGACGAAGATCTGGAGTGGCCATCGGGGAAGAGTATACCCTGCCCATTCGCGGGCCGACACCTCGTCAGCCGATGCCTTTCCTCCTTGCGCCGGCACCCCGTTTTACGGTACGGTACCGTACCTTGGGTGACCTCACATGATCGCGGCGGTCACGGGAGCCACGGGGCACGTGGGCGGGGTGCTGGCGCGCACGCTGCTCGAACGCGGCCATGGCGTGCGTGCCCTCGTGCGCGACGACGGCCGGACGCTCGAGGGTCTCGGCGTCGAGCGGGTGCACGGTGACCTCGGCGACCCGGCCTCGCTCGAACGCGCCTTCGCGGGCGCCGATGCCGTGGTGCACGCGGCCGCGCACCTATCCCTCCTGCGCACCGACACCCGGCACGTCGAGGCGGTGAACGTCGCGGGCACCGCCGCGGTGCTCGCTGCCTGCAAGTCCGCCGGTGTACACCGGCTCGTTCACTTCAGCTCCATCCACGCGCTTGAACAGCGGCCGTTCGACCGGGCCGTCGATGAGGAACGTCCCCTCGCGGACGAGCGCCCCGTGCGCGGCCTGCCGCCCTACGACCGCAGCAAGGCCGCGGGCGAGCGCCTCGTGCGCGAGGCCGCGGGCACGGGCCTCGAGGCCGTCATCCTGAACCCGACCGGCATGCTCGGCCCGTTCGACTTCAAGCCCTCGCTGTTCGGCCGGGTGCTGGTCGCGCTGGCGAACGGGCGGCTGCCCGCGATCGTCGACGGCGGGTTCGACTGGGTCGACGTCCGGGACGTGGCCGCCTCGGCCGCTGCGGCCGCGGAGCTGCTGGTCGCAGGACGCGCGGCGGGCCGCCGGTACCTGCTGCCGGGCCGGTGGGCGTCGCTCGCGGAGGTCGCGGGCATGGTGGCGGACTGCACCGGTGTGCCCGCGCCCCGGTGGTCGGCGCCTTTGTGGGCGGCCCGGGTCGGCGCACCGTTCTCCACCGCAGCGGCCCTCGTCCTCGGACACCGGCCCCTGTTCACCGGCGTCTCGCTCGCGGCCCTGCGGGGCAACCCGCAGGTGAGCGGCGAGCGGGCAGCCGCCGACCTTGAGCACAGGCCCCGAGACCTCCGCGACTCCGTGGCCGACACGGTCCGGTGGTTCGCCGACCGGGGGATCATCGCCCCGCACGACCCGACGTCGGGACGGAAACGGGGCCGCCCGTGAGCACGACCGCGATCTTCACCATCGTCACGGCCGTCTGGACCGGCGCCGCGGCAGCCGCCTTCGTCGCCATGTTCTTCCTCAACGCGCCCTACGGCCGGCACTCCAAGTCGACGTGGGGACCGGTCGTGGGTGACAAGCTGGGGTGGGTGCTCATGGAAGCCCCGTCACCGCTCATCTTCGCCGCGTTCTTCGCACTCGGCATGCACGGCTTCGCTCCCGTGCCGGTGCTGTTCTTCGCGCTGTGGGAGGCGCACTACGTCCACCGGTCGTTCATCTATCCCTTCATGCTGCGCGGCCAGGCCCGGCGCATGACCCTGGCCGTCGCGCTCATGGGATTCTTCTTCAACGGCGTGAACGCGTCGCTGAACGGCTGGTTCCTGTTCCACCTCGCCGCGCCTTACCCGCTCTCGTGGCTCCTCGACGGGCGCTTCGTCGTCGGGTTCGCTCTGTTCGTCGGCGGCTTCGTCATCAACCGGTGGTCGGACGGCATCCTCAGGAACCTGCGCCGGCCCGGCGAGTCGGACTACCGCATCCCCCACGGCGGCGTATTCCGCTGGGTTTCCGCGCCGAACTACCTGGGGGAGATCATGGAGTGGATGGGCTGGGCCGTGCTGACATGGTCGTTCGCGGGCGCGAGCTTCGCCGCGTGGACGGTGGCCAACCTCGCACCCCGGGCGCGGGCGAACCACCTGTGGTACCGGAAGAACTTCCCCGACTACCCGCCGGAGAGGAAAGCCCTCATCCCGCTGGTGTGGTAGGCGGGCGGCGCGGGTGGGCGGGCCGCCGCGGCAGCTGTCAACCAAGAACGGGCCGACTCCTTGATTTCTTCGTATGCAGGCGTGTCATAGAGGTTGTATCTTTTCCTGAACCAATTCCTGACGACATCCTTGATGTTCCTGCCGTCCAGAGCCTTGAGGATGAGCTATAAGATGGTGGTAACATAAAGGGCTATGGTTGCGCCGGTGTTGGGAATAAATGGAAAATAGGGAGCCAGGGCCAAAACTCGTCATAGAGAATACCCCACCTGCCCATGCCGTTGTTCGCCTTGACCTGCCTCCGCCGCGGGGCTAGTATCACCGCATGGGAAACCGCCACCTCGACTGGTTCCGACAGGCCGAAGCGGACCTCGCGCCGGCCCGTGACTCGCTGGCCGCGCATCATTTCGAGTGGGCCTGCTTCGCGGCCCACCAGGCGGCCGCGAAGGCCGTGAAGGCCCTGTACCTGAAGCGGGGCGCTGACGCGTGGGGACACACGATCACCCCCCTGCTCGGTGGATTGCCCGCATCCGAGCAGCCCGGCGAGGATCTCGCGACGTGCGCCAAGGTGCTCGACAAGCACTACATCCCGACCCAGTACCCGAACGGTCTCGATTCGGGCGCACCGGCGGATTTCTACACCCGGGGCGAAGCGGAGGCGGCGTGTGACTGCGCGCGACAAATCATCGAATTCTGTTCGCGTTCGCTACGCTGATCCCGACGCCATCCGGCGGGCGGTCGCCGACTTCACGGCCGCCGTCCGCGCGGCGCACCCCGAGGTGCGGCGCATGCGCTGGTTCGGCTCATGGGTCACCGGCGGCTGGTCACCCGGCAGCGATGTCGACCTCTGCATCGTGGTCGATCGAAGCGACCGGCCGGTCCGCGAGCGTGCGGTCGACTACCTGCCCCGGGTCTTCCCCGTCGGGATCGACCTCTTCGTCTACACCGAGGACGAACTGGAGCGGCTGAGAGCGGAGCACCCGTCCTTCGCGCGGGCGATGGACGCAGGCGTGGAGGTCTGACCCGCAGCACGACACGAGCGCCGTGCGTCGGCCCGATACCGCCTACCCCAGCGCCCTTCGCCGTTCCCTGACGTGCCGGTCCAGCTCGCGCCGGACCCCGTCGTCCAGCGGCTGCACGGCACCGCCGCGCTCCATCGCCTCGAGCCGCTTCCCGGCAAGGGTTACGACATCGGGCGCTCCCTCGGCGAGCCATTCGGCGTAGGGCTTGGGCGTGGCGAGCGAGACCGCTGCCATTTCCGCGGCGAGGTGCTCCATCGTGTGCTCGACGCCGAGGTAATCCGCGGGCAGTGACGCCACCACGTCCACGGCAAGGGTGCCGGCATCCACGCCCGGCCTGGCCGCGAGGCGCTTCAGGTACGTCCAGATCTCCGCGTCGATCGCAAACTGCTCGTAGGACATGCTGTTGATCGAGTCCAGGGTACCGGCTCCCTGCAGGCAGACGTGCGCCCCGGCCGCCCACGCGGCCATGGCGGTCATCATGCGCTCGTAGCCGCTCCTGCAGTCGGGAACGCGCGATCCGGTCACCATGCCCGAGCAGCGGAACGGCAGGCCGATGCGGCGGGCGAGCTCGGCCCCGAGAACGGTGCCGAGCGCGTTCTCGGGCCTGCCGAAGCCGGGGCCGCCGGTCCTGAGGTCCGACCCGAAACCGCCCGTGCCGATGACGACCGGGGATCCCTGCCGGACTGGCGCCGCATCGTTTCAGCGGTCGACGCCGACCCGTGGGGCCCGCTGACATCCGACCTCAGCACCGCCATCGAACTTGCCGAGGACCGCGGAGTGGCCGCCACGCTCCGCCGGGCGATCGCCCGTGCGCGACGGCGGGCGGAGAACCGCGCGCGCGAAGAGGTCAGCCGACGCTTGACCGCACTGGTCTGCGAATCCGGTTTCACCGCTGCTGAATTCGCCGCGCGACTCGGCACATCACCGTCACGGCTGTCGACGTATCTGTCCGGCAAGGTCATGCCCTCGGCGGCACTGCTCGTCCGCGCCGAGGGCGTCCGCGCCGCGGCAACAGGCTGACCGCCATGGGACTTCCGGCGTGACCACATCGCATGAAAACGGCCCCCGGAGTTCTCCGAGGGCCGTTCTACCTGGTAGCGGGGACAGGATTTAAACCTGCGAACTCTGGGTTATGATTTGGATTCTGTTGTGGCACAACGGTTTTCATGGTCAAATTAGTGCTGGTGAACGGCGGTTCAGGATCTTAGATGGTTTCACTGAGTCCCCGCCAAGAACACCCCGACTGCGAAAGCTGCCGCACCGCCCCGGGCGAACCTCGCGGCAACTCCCTAGCTCCCACGACCAGACCGCCGTCGATTCGCACTGCGACACTACTGACGGTTGAACCGCGATATCGCCGACCGCTACGGGGTCGGCGCCATACACGCGATCATGGAACCGCGCATCCCAATCGCCGACCCAGGTGGTGCCGGCCGGTGGTGAGGCCGGGTGCTCAGGCTCTCCCCCGCCTACGACCGGAAGCAATGATCAAGCCTCACCATGCCAACACCGGAGCTGCGACCATCCCCCGATGCAAGACCCGATCACCGGCCACGTCGGTGTGATCAGCGCGATGTAGCACACATCGGTTATCCCAGATGACAATGTCACCAGGCGACCATGAGTGGCGGAAAACATTGTCCTCGTGTGTGCTGTGATCGAGAAGGTACGCGATGGTCTTCGCCGCCTCTTCGGCGGCCATTCCGCTGATGGCTGCACACCGCTGCGGGGTCGACAGGTATAGCGCGGTTCGCCCTGATATCGGGTGGCGCAGGAAGATCGGATGTAACGCGGACGTTTCCGCGTCCTCCGGCAGTTCAAGGCCGGTCACCACGTGAGTAATGGTTCGGCCGTGAAGGCTCTCGCGGATGTGCGGGGGCAGCGTGTCATAGGCGCGGTACTGGTTGGTGAACAGAGTGTGTCCCCCCCGTTGGGGCACTGTGACGGCGCGTAACGCTGTATAGGCAGGCGGTCGTCGCACGTAGCTGGTATCGGTATGAAAAGAGGAACGCGGCGCCGTCGCCCGGCCGACGTTGCTCACAACATTGAGTTCCGGGAACTCCGCCACGGGGGTCTCTCCCACGGTAAACATCAGCTCGCCGAAGCTGCGCAGAAACGTCAGAAACGCCTCATCGCCGAGATCGCTGCCGGGCATGATGATCACGCCGTGTTCGGCGAGTAGTCCGGCGAAGTCACCTACCTGGGACTCGCTCAAGGCGTCGATCTGTATGCCGGTGACAATTCCCCCCACGGGACTCAGCGTGGTGAGATGCATGGTTGATTCCTCTCTTTTTGTGACTCTTCGAGTACCACCTCGAACAACTCACGGATGCCGATACCGGTTGCGGCGGCCATGACGGCGATCACGCTGGACTGGGCGAATGAACAATAGGGGCCTGCTTCCAGGAACCAGGGCTTACCGTCCGGGTCAATTCGGAAGTCAAAAAGGCTGTAATGCCGGCAGCCGAGCGCTAGGTGGCATCGTCTGGCGGCCTCAAAGACGGCGTCGTTGACGGGGTCGTCCGCACCAACGATCCAGGCCCGTGACGGATCCTTGGCCACGAGGTAAAGATCGCCGGTGGTACTTCGGGCCAGTTTGTCGGTGCGGCTGCGGATCGGCTTAGTCGTCGGGTCGACTGCGTACTCCTCAAGCGGTAGGCAGATCAGCTCACCGTCGCGAACCAGGATGCCGCAGCGGACCTCCCGGCCGAGTTCGACATAGGACTCTACGAGGACCGCATCGCTGTAGGACGATGCCAGCTCTATCGCTGCGCCGTACTCGCCGGAGTGGCGCACAAGAGAAACGCCGTAGGAGTTGTCCGCGGCGGCCGGCTTCACCACAACCGGCGGAGACAACCGGGAGCGAGCGCCGGGCCGAATCACTTCGCCCTCGGGAACCGACACACCCGCGGCTGCGACCATCGACCTGGCGCGTGGTTTATCTGCTGCGATGGCCATCACCTCCGGCAGATTGCCCAGGTAGGGGATGCCGTGATCGGACAGTAGCGAACGGTACGTGGTCATCCCCGGTAGACAGAACATCTGTGGCACCGCGATGTCGATGTTCAGCGCGGTTAGGCGCCTGAGAGCCTCGGTGACGGACAACTGGGGCGCCGCAGCGAGGGCCGCTTGACTGAAATTCACCGGGAATTGCCAGAGCCCCCCGGGGGAGATGTAGGCCAGGTGCGTGTCGTAGCGATGTGGGTCGTCGATCGCGTCGAGGCAGCCACGGGCGTAGAGCACTGACAGCTCGGCCAGATCCTCGTCGACCGCGGATCCCGCGAGATGCAACATGGTGAGCTTGGAACCTGCCATCTCAGTCTCCGCCCACTTCGACGAGTTTGCCGATATTGAAGTCGATGCGCGACCACGAGCGACGGCTGCGCAGACTGGCGATCAGCAACGACGGGATGTGTAAATGATGGACCATGAGATAGGGAAGCGGATCGCGCCAGCTGAAAATTGCATCCGTGCCTCGCGCGATGGTAGCCAGCCTCTCGATTTTGTCAGGCTGGGTGATCAAGCGCCACAGTTCGTGATAAATCCAGTACGTCGGGCGTGCGTCGACACGAGGTGTGATTGCGGGGTGGTCTGGCCGCAGATAGGCGTCAGCAACTTCGGAGTGGTTGTGGAACATGGTGATTGCTGAGTGGGTGCGCGGGTTGCATTCAATCGCGTAGACCGTACCGTCAGTGGCCTCGATGAAGTCGAACGACGCCTGACCTGTCAACCCGAGTGCTGCGATGAATCGCTCGACCCAGGAACGGATCTGGGGCTTATCAACGTGCTGGTAGTTGATTTGAAATGCTGACGAGGCGCTGCATCCGTACACGGTGAGGAGCCCTTGGCGGGCCGTGCCGTGGGTGCAGTATTCCTTTCCGGCGATGAACTCCTGCATGATCCAAGGATCCTCCGCGGAAATCGCCGCGGACAGCGAGCGCGCGAAAGCCGCGTTGGATTCTGGCGTCGCCGCCGACAGCAGGGTCATGTTGGTGCGGCCGACAGGGTTGTAGGCGATCCTCTTGAGGATGTAGGACCGCCCTGGCGGAAAATCGAATTCCTCGATCTGGCGGGCATCGGTGATCCGCTTCCACTGGGGGACCCGCAGCCCCAGTGATTCGGCCGTCCGGGAGAATTTGTCTTTGTCATCGAGCATCGTCACGGTGGCGACATCGCCGTGGACCACATCACAAAACTGCGAGAGTGACTCTCCGGCTACCGCGTCGTACCGGCTGGCGGCGGGACTTGAGACGGGGACGAAAACATCGACGCCCTCCCGATGGGCAATCCCGACGACCGCGTCGCGATAGCCGGGATCGTCGGGCTCGGGAACGCAGTGAAACGCATCCACGGCGCGGGAGAATCGGTGGCCGGTGAGTCGGTACTTCGCCGATTCGACCAGAACTACTCGGTGGCCGGCGGCGTGAAACGCCCGTGCGAGATGAAGCGCCTTGGTCATCTTGCCGCCGGTGATTAACACCGTGTGCCGGGTGGCCCGCCCGGGGGCCGCTATGGAGTCCGAGTCCCTGAAGG
>JAPLSM010000143.1 GCA_026398635.1 Spirochaetota bacterium
GCGAACAGGAGGAAGAGGGGGGCCGTGCACACGGTGCCGACGTATTCGATCTTGGAGATGAGGATCTTCAGGGTCGTGTCGACCGCTGCGGCTTCGAGGGCCGCGAACAGGGTCCACCAGACCACGGCCGCCATCAGGACGCCGAACGCCTTGCCCCCGGGGCTGGCATGGCGATGCCACGCCAGCGCCATGACCACCAGGGAGATGGCTGAAGCGACCGCCTGGGCCGTCGCGGAAGGGGTGATCACGAAACCCATCATCCCCACTGTAGCACACCGGGACCGACCGCGCCATTGACCGTCCTCCGGGCCGAGCGTACACTGGCCGCCATGGTCAGGCTCGGCATCATCGGCACGGGCGGTATGGCCAACGACCATGCCCGGCGATTCCGGAAGCTCAGGGGCGTGAAGCTCGTCGCGTGCTGCGACATCCGCGAGGAGCGAGCGAAGGCCTACGCCGGCACGTACGACATCCCCCGCTGGTATACCGACTATGTGACGATGCTCGGCGACGGCGGGCTCGACGCGGTGTCGGTGGTCACCGTGGACGCTGCGCACGCCGCCGTGTCGCTCGCGGCCATCGAGCAGGGGCTCGCCGTGCTGTGCGAGAAGCCCCTCGCCACGAACCTCGCGGACGCGCGCCGGATGCGCGACGCAGCCGCGAAAAAGGGCGTGGTGACCCAGGTCAACTTCTCCTACCGGAACGCGAGCGGCGCCCAGGCCGCGGCCGCGTGGGTCGCCTCGGGCGGCGTCGGCCGGGTGATGCACGTGGAGGCAAGCTACCTCCAGAGCTGGCTTTCCCAGGATACCTGGGGCGACTGGCGCACGAAGGACGCGCTCACGTGGCGCCTGTCCACCCGGCACGGCAGCGCGGGTGTGCTCGGCGACATCGGCTGCCACATCTACGACCTCGCCACGCTGCTCGCGGGCGACATCTCCGCGCTCGCGTGCGAGATGAAAACCTTCGACAAGGGCATCGCGGGCAACCGGATCGGTCCCTACGTGCTGGACGCGAACGACAGCTTCGTCTCGACCGTGGAGCTCTCAGGCGGCGGCATCGGCACGGTGCACGCGACCCGGTGGGCCACCGGGCACCACAACAGCCTGCGCGTGCGCGTCTACGGCGACGAGGGCGCCGTGATGGTCGACCTCGACCGGGCCAACGACCGGTACTGGGTCGTACGGGGCCGGCAGGCAATGCGCAAGGCCGACTGGAAGGAGGTCCGCTGCCGGCCGACCCCCAGCCAGCAGGAGCGCTTCGTGAAGGCCATCCGGGTGGGAAAGAGCGACGCCTGCGATTTCGCCCGGGGCGCCCGGGTGCAGACATACCTCGACGGCAGCCTCCGCTCGGCACGCATGCGCCGGGCCGTCCGGGTGAAGGCCTGAGGGGAGCGCGCGGTCGTGCACCTCGTAAAGCAGGGCGGTCACCGGCTGTTCGAGCAGGACCGCGAGACCGCGGCCACGGTATCGGAGATGCTCCTCGCGCTGGAGCGGCGCGGCATGGACGCGGTGCGCGAGTACAGCCGGAAGTTCGACGGGTGGGACCCGCCGACGTTCGAGCTTTCGAGAACGGACATCGACGAGGCCGTCTCGTCGCTCGGCGCGCAGGCGCGGGCGGACACCGAGTGGTGCCAGGCCAACGTGCGCGCCTTCGCCGAAGCCCAGCTCGCCACGATGCGCCCTCTCGAGGTGGAGATTCGGCCGGGCGTCATCCTCGGCCACCGGCACCTGCCGGTGCGGCGCGTCGGCAGCTACATCCCCGGCGGCCGGTACCCGATGTTCGGCTCGGCCCAGATGAGCATCATCCCCGCGAAGGTGGCGGGTGTGGCGACCGTGGTGGCCTGCACGCCGCCCCTAGGGCTGCGCTCCCGCGAGCCGCTTCGCGGCTCGCGGTGGTACCCCGACACGATCCACGCCATCCACGCGGCCGGGGCGGACCGCATCTTCGCCCTCGGCGGCGTGCCCGCCCTCGCGCTCATGGCATTCGGCATGGGCGTGGTCGAGCCCGTTGACATGCTCTGCGGCGCCGGAAATCGGTTCGTGGCCGAGGCCAAGCGGCAGCTGTACGGCCGGTGCGGCATCGACCTGCTCGCCGGACCCACCGAGATCCTCGTGATCGCGGACGACGACGCCGACCCGGCGCTCGTGGCCTGCGACCTGCTCGGCCAGGCGGAGCACGATCCGAACAGCGGCATCTGCCTGGTCGCCCTCTCGGAGGGATTCGCGAGGCGGACGATCGCCGAGGTCGATCGGCAGCTTGCCGTGCTCCCCACCCGGGACGTGGCCTCGCAGTCGTGGCGTGACAACGGGATCGTGATGGTGGCCGACGACTCCGCGGAGGCGGTGCGCCTCTCGGACGACTACGCACCCGAGCACCTCGAGCTGCACGTGCGCGACACGGCCTTCTACGAGTCGCGCCTCGCGAACTACGGCACGCTGTTCGTCGGCGAGGAGACCACGGTCGCCTACGGCGACAAGGCCATCGGCACCAACCACAGCCTGCCCACGCGGGACGTGGCGTCGCAGTCGTGGCGCGACAACGGCATCGTGGAGGTTGCCGACGACGCCGCGGAGGCGGCGCGCCTGTCCGACGACTACGCGCCCGAGCACCTCGAGC
>JAPLSM010000060.1 GCA_026398635.1 Spirochaetota bacterium
TAGATCTGCAGCTCGAAGTTCGCGAGCGGGTACAGCACGCCGCGCATGTTGAGCGCGGGCAGGGTCTTCGCCTCGCTCGCGACCAGCGTCTCGGGCGCCCGGGCTAGCAGGTCCGCGGTTTCCGCGGCTGAAGCCAGGTAGGCGAGGGCCTCCGACGTGTGGTGGCGGTCGCCCGTGCGCTCCGCCAGGCGGGCGGTGGTCACGCCGAGGTTGTTGTTCGCCTTCATCCGGTACTCGAGCAGCGCCCGGTGGTCGGGCCGGGTAAGCGGCGAGAGCTCGTCGATGGCCGCGAGCCGGGTCTCGACCGCCTCGAGCACTCGCAGCCACGAGCCCTGGGCGGCAAACAGGTCGCCGCGCCGGTAGAAGGCGTTGCCCTGGGCGAACAGCAGGTTGATCGGCGCGCGCCCCGGCGAGGAGGCCGCGCGGGCGCCGACCGCCTCGTCGCCGGGCGCGGCGAAGGCAGCCCGGGCGAGCCCCTCCTCGGCGTTGGCGAACGACGCGAGCGCCGCGAGCCATTCGCTGTTCGCGTAGGAGATGTAGCCGAGCTTGAAATCGATCTCGGGACCCGCGTAACCGTACCCGGCAGCGGTCTGGTAGCCGTCGGCGGCGGTGGTGAGGTCGCCCTCGATGTAGTACGAGATGTCCGCGAGCTTCGCGAACGGGCGGCCGAGAAGCCGGCCGAGTTGGGGCATCTTCTGCCGTGTTGAGGCGGTGATCACGCCGCTCTGCACCTGCTTCTCGACGAGCGTGACCGCCTCCCGCAGTTCCCGGGAGGCGTCGAGGTACTGCTCCTCGCCGTAGAACATCTCTCCGAGCCGGGTCTGCGCGTCGATCTGCATCTCGATGTCGCGGAGCGTGCGCGGGCTGTCGCTGCGTTCCATCATCCGGAGGGCGCTGGAGAGCCACTGCTCCTCGAGCCGTGACTGCTCCATCGCACGGTAGAACCTCGCGAGCTGGTAGGAGACGTCGGGCAGGTCGGGTTTCCCGTCCGCCGCCTTCAGGAGGATGTCGTGCACCCAGTCCAGCTGGCGCTTGTCGACGAGGTAGCCGCCGAGCTCGGCGAGGGAGCGGGCCGCCTCCGAGTCGACGGAGAACCGCTTGCGGTCGAAGAACAGCTTACGCAGGCGCTCGGCCTCCTCGAGGTTGTCCGTGCGCACGAAGTAGCGGAGCATGCGGAAGAGCACCTCGTCGCGCTGGCCGTGCGTCTTCATGAGCTCGGCCCAGCTCAGCCGGGCGTCCTCGTACCGGGTCGGCTCCTCGGCGGCCCATTCGAGGAAATTGTCGCCCGCCGCGAGCAGGGCGTCGTCATCCGAGGGATGACGGTCGAGGATGCGGTGGAGGATCTTGTCCGCCTGCTCGTAGCGCATGCGGAGCTTCGACTCCATGTCCGCCCAGTCGAGGACGGCCTTCCTGTCCGTCGGCCAGCGCCCGAGCAGCTCCTCGTACTTTTCCGCGGCCAGCTCGTACTGCTTCTGCTCCGTGAAACCCTCCGCGTAGCGGAAGTACCACGGGCGCATCGGCCAGGCCTTCACCGCGCGCGCGAAGCGCTCATTGGCGAGCGGGAAGCGTCCGGCCTGGAGCTGTTCGTAGCCCCGGCGGTAGTTGGTGTTCGCCGACAGCGGCTGCCAGACGAAGCGGTAGCCGAGGAACCCCGCGAGCCCCGCGCCCACCACGGCCAGCACGAAGAAGCGCACCAGCGGCAGGATGTTCTGCCGGAACGCGTAAGCGAACGTGCGCTGCTCGCGTTCGAAGGCGAGACCGGTGCGCCGCTCGTAGGCGGCGGGGATCCTGATGCGCTTGCCGGTAATCTTCCCCGCGAGAGCGGCGATCTCCTTCGGCTCCGCCCCTGAGACGAGGAGGCCGATCAGGGCCGCGAGGTCCGCGGTCGGTGAGGCGGCTCCCGCAACGATGTCCTGCACCGCGATCTTCAGGTTGCGGGGGAGGATCCCGAGGGTCCTGCGCAGCCGGTCGAACTGCGCGTCGGTGAGCTCGATGTCGCCTACCGGGATGGCCGCTCGAGCGGCACCGGACGGAGCCGCTTCCGGTCCGGCCGGCTCCGCCGCTGCGGCCCTGACCGGCCGATCGCGTAAGGGACGACCCGCCCGGGGGGGTGGGCCGCGGCGAGGTGGTTCGGCCCGGCGGGGTGGGCCGCGGCGAGGCGGTTCGGCCCGGCGCCCAGCACGGTCGGTTCGCGGGGGAGCCGGCGCCGGTTCTCCCTCCTCCGGAAGGGTCAGCTCGTCGAGGCCCCCGATGTCGGGCAGGTCCGAGGGAGTGACGCCCGTTTCGCCCGTTTCGAGACTGGAGAGGTCCGGTTCCGACGTCGTGATTGGACGTTCGGCTTCGGTTTCCTCCACGGCAGCCGGGCCCAGGTCTTCGGGTGTCCCGAGACCGGGGCTCTCCAGTTCGCCCGGGGCTGTCTCGTCGGGCAAAATGCTGAACTGGTCGAGGTCACCGGTGAGCGATGAGGGTTCCTCGGCGCCTTCGAGCGGTTTGAGCAGCGCTTCTTCGGCGGTCAGACCGGCTGCCGTTTCCGCTTCCGGAATCGGCCCGACCAGTTCCAGGAAATCGGGGGGCGCTTCGGGAAGCTCCTCGGGTTCGGCCGGCGAAGGCTGCGGTTCTTCGGCAGGCTCTGCCTCTTCCAGGAATGGCACGGCCGGTTCTTCCGGGGGCGCAGCGGGCTCCTCGGGGGGTGTCAGCTCTTCAGGGGCTGGCAGCTCCTCGGGGGCGGTAAGCTCCTCTATCGGCGCTGCAAGTTCCTCCGGGGGCGGAAACTCTTCCAGGGGTGTCACTTCTTCCGAGGGCGCAGCCAGCTCCTCAAGAGCCGCTGCTTCTTCGGGCGAAGGTTCCGGCTCGGCGCGCCGGGCGCGTCGTTCCTTCGGCTGCTTCGGAGGCTTCGGCGGTTTCTGCTTCTTTTGCCGTCCGTGCTTGACCGGGGCCTCGGGTTCTTCGGGATGCTCGATGGCCCGGCTCTCCTCCTCGCCGAAGAGCGCCGAGAGGTCGAGGTTTTCGTCACCCTGGACGGGCTCGGCAGACGACCCACCCCCGAGCTCCCCGCCGAGCGAGCTGAGGAGGTCGCCGATGTCGGGCGGCGCGCCGTCGTCGGGTGTGACGGGTTCGCCCGGTCCGCCGGTGTCGCCGAGGTCGCCGAGCTCGTCCGCAGCTTCGGCGGATGCCGCTTCGGCTTCCGCGGACGTGGCGCCGCCGGCCGTCAGCGTGCCGGTCCCCGCTCGCGGACCGGCGCTGTATGAGGCGAGGACGCGCTTGAATTGCTCGATGTCCTCGTGGCGCGGCATGATGCTCCTGCTTCCAGTGTCGGACGATCGGGACGCGCCCATTACTCAAGACGCCGCCCCGCGAAGCCGAAGCTATTATAGACGAAAGGCCGGGAGCGTCCACTGTGAAACCGAAACGAACACCGCCTCGGGCCAGGCGCCTCTCCCTCGCGCGCCGGCTCGCCCTCATCCTCCTCGTTGCCTCGGCGGCGGGCGCCTCCGCCACCAGTCCGACGATCCTCGACGTGGCCATCCGGACCATCCGCACGATGCAGGCCCCGCACCTGGTTGGCGACAGCCTCATCCTGACCTACCACCGCCCGCACGAGCCGGTCCGGTTCGTAGGAGCCCGGTTCCAGCATGAGCAGTGGGCGGTGCTGCACGTCTACTCGGTGAACGAGTACGGCGTGTTCGTGCTCGACTACCCCCTGCCCGGAAACGCCGATCGGGTCGGCTACCGGTTCGTCTACAAGATCGTTGTGGACGGTCTGTCGATGCCAGATCCGTCGAACCCCGTCAGAGAGATCGACGACCGGGGCGTCGAGGTGTCCGTGTACGAGATCGAGAGCGAGGTCGAGCGCTCCGTCGTGAACCCCGAGGTCAAGGCGGGACGGGCGACCTTCGTGTACCGCGGAGAGCCGGGCAGCCGGGTCTCCCTCGTCGGTGACTTCAATGCGTGGGATCCGTTCGCCGAGCTGATGAGCGAGATCCGGCCCGGCGAGTTCTCCGTCACCATCGAGGCGCGGCCGGGCCGGCACTACTACGCGTACTTCGCTGAAGGCCGCAAGGTTCTCGACGAGCGCAACAGCGCGACCGCCATCGACCCGGACGGGCGCCGGGTCAACTCCTTCACCGTTCCCTATACCCTCTCCGACTGATCGACCCCGAACGGCGAGCCCCAGGCGTCGAGCCAGGCGATCGCCGACAGCGGCTTGCGGCCTTTCGCAGGCGGCGCTGCGCGCGCCGGCTCGGCGGGCCACCCCAGGGCGATCATCGCAATCACGTCCACGCCGGCCGGCACCCCGAGCAGCCGCCGGGTCCGGCGCCGGTTGAACATGCCAATCCAGCAGGTGCCGAGTCCCAGCTCTACTGCGGCGAGCACCGCGTGCTCTCCCGCAATGCTGCAGTCCGTGAGCGTGTACGAGGAGTGGCCGGCCGCCCGGCCCACGAAGTCCGTGGCGCCGTGCACTCCGCACAGCGCGAGGTAGACCGGCGCGGCGATGCGCCGGGTGCGCTGGTAGATGCCCGAGAATGCTTCCGCGGCGAGGCGCGCGCGCACCGCGGGATCGCGCACCACCACGAACCGCCAGGGCTGCGCGTTGCCCGCGGACGGCGCCAGGCGCGCGGCCTCGAGGATGGCAGCGAGATGCTCGTCGCTCACCGGCCGGCCGGCGTCGTAGCGCCGCACGCTGGAGCGCGCCGCCACGAGATCGAGGAACGCGGACCGGCGCATCAGCGACCGGTCCTGCCGGCGGCCATCTCCGACTGGAGGCGCTGGATGGCGTCGAACCACTTCATCGCGCTCTCGTTGCGGAAGGGGATGCGGTAGAGCTTCCCCGCCAGCGTGAAGTGCATCTTGTCACCGGGATCAACCGAGAGCGAAGCGATCGTCTCGAGCGGGGTGTCGAGCGGCGTGCCGAGCCGGGTGCGGAAGACGAGCCGGCGGCTGGTGAGGAAGGCGCGGCCGAAGGCGAGCATCCGGATGTCGGGGAACCGCTCCTGCTTGAACAGGAACCGGGGCCGGCTTGCGAGGTACAGCTGCTCGCCCTCGGCCAGACCGAGCCGCGACACGGGCCGAATCGGCGCGAGCGGCAGCTTTCGGATGCGCGCGTACAGGTCGGCGAGGGTGGTCCACTCGCCCTCCGGCTCGCCGTTCTCGTCCGTCTCGGCGAGCCGGCTCGCGGCGTTCACCACCCACGAGTTGAAGCAGCTCGAGCACTCGACCCGGTTGGTCTTGTGGGGCAGCATGATCTTGAGCCCCTCCAGCGTGCCGCAGGCCGGGCACCGGTAGAGCACCCGCGTCACGTTGACCGCGAGCCTCTTCTTCCTGCTGAGCGCCGGGTCCACGGTCATCCCGTAGTCGGAGTTGCGGATCGCCTCGGCGATGTCTGAGACGATCCGCTTGTCATCCGCGGGGATCGCATCGCCGGCGTAGAGCCGTGAGAACACGCCGCGCATGGGGATCCGCCGGTACCGGCTCGCCCACCGGGGCTGGGCGAGGTAGCCGCCCTCGGTCCGGCAGGTGTACACGGGGACCCGGAGCTTCCGGATGAGCCGGGCGATGCCCGGGATGATCGGACCGTTGGTGCCATCCCAGGTCCGCACTCCCTCGGGGTAGATGCCTACCAGGCAGCCGAGCTTCAGGAGATGGAAGATGTTCCGCATGGCCCTGACGTCGCCGGTCGCATTCTTGCGCTTGGGGAAGGCGCCTAACCACCGGATGACCCGTGCAAGCAGCGGCTGGCGGAAGAGGTCCTCGGTCGCCGCGAAGTACACGGGCCGGCTCAGCATCGCATACAGCCAGATGGGATCGAACAGCGCCGTGTGGTTGCCGAGCACGATCCCGGCGCCGCTCTTCGGCACCACGTCCGCGTTCACCGGTGTGAGCTGGAACCAGCTGAGGATGGGGCGGCGCAGCAGGAGGTCGAGCGTCCGGTAGAAGATCCGGTTCACCAGCCGCGGACCGCGGAGATGCAGATCCTCCGGGCCTTCGGATCGGGATTCGGGGGCCTCGGAGCGCGGGTCAGCCATGAGGGAAAGATATCGGATCGCAAGGACGGGCTCAAGTCCGCCCATGCCCGGCTCAGAGACGGGGCACCGTGGGCGGTTCCAGGTCGGCGATGCGGACCGCCTCGCCGGCACGGCTTTCGAAACGGTGCACCGGCCCCCCGGCTGCCTCGGGTCTCCCACCCGGGTGGACGACGAGCCCTGCGCTCATGGGGATGCCGTGGCTCACCGAACCCTCCGGGACGATGCGTGCGAGGGTCGCGAGCTCCTCCCAGCCTTCGGCTTCGCCGTGGGTGTCGCACCAGACGTCGGCGATCCCGAGGCAGGGAAACAGCTCGACCGATGCCTCGTCGTGCGGGTCGCGCCACCGCACCCAGGAGCGCGCGAGCATGATGCTGCCCGCGGACACGCCGAGGAAGGGCACGCCACCGGAGGCGAGCTCGCGCAGCAGCGTGACCGTAGAGGTTTCCTCGAGCACGCGCATGCCTTCCTCGACATCGCCGCCGGTCATGAACACGAGGTCGGCCCGGGCGAGCTCGTCGCGCGCCCGATCGAGATCGGGCCTGCGCCCGCAGAGGCGCACCAGGGTCACCTCGCCCGCGCCGGCTTTCTTCAATTCTCCTGCGATCATCAGGAAGAAGGCGCGATTATCGCCGCTGGGCGCCCCGACGTAGGCTACCGCCGGTGACGGCTTCTCCGCGAGCGACAGCGCCCGCTGCAGGAGCGGGTCCGGTCCGCGACGGTGCGAACCGCGGCCGCCGGCGAGCAGCCAGACCGGTTTCGGTGTGCGCGATCGGCCCATGTCAACCTCCCCGCGCCGCTGACGGCGGCCGGTACGCGTCGTCGAGGAACGAGTCCACGTCGACCGCGAACGTCGGCGCAGCTCTCAGGTACTTGCCCGACGGCTCGGGCGGGAGGGCGGGTACCTCTCGGGCTTCGATCGCGCACGAGCGTCCGTAGAGCCGGCGTAGAACCGCGCGAACCGCGCGGTCAGTGCCCCGGGTCGGGCCGGCGGCTGCGTCGAGCACGTACGCGATGTGGACCGAGCCCGGGCCGTCCTGCCGCAGCCGATGGTTGACGAGACCTGGCACCGCGGCCAGGGCCCGGTCCACATCGGCGGGCGTGACCGGCCCGCCGTGCGCGCCGAGGGTAATGCCGGACGCGCGGCCCTCGATGCCCTCGAGCACGATGCCGCCGATCCTGCCGCACGGGCAGCGCGTGCCGGCCGGCTCCCCCGGGCCGGCTTCGGCGAGCCGGGCAACGTCGCCGATGTCGAAGCGCACCAGAGCGCGCCACGGGTTGTCGAGCGTGCTCACGAGCAGGCGTCCCAGCAGGGGCCCGCCGAACCGGCGGGCGAACGGCAGGAAGTCGACATGGCAGCAGTCGGTCACCTGGTGCATGCGGCCACGCTCACATTCCATGAACACGTAGCCGGCCTCGGTCGAGCCGTAGGAGCTCGCGACCGGCGCCGCGAAGGCGCGGCGGATGATCGCGCGCTGCGCGGCAGACGGGTTCTCGTAGGTGAGCACCACGAGCTCGGGCGGCCGGGGACGGGCACCCGTTGCCAGCACGTGCCGCGCGAGCCGGGCCAGGAACGACGGGTTTGCCTCGAGGGCTGTCGGCGCGAACTCCGCGAGCTCCCGCAGCATCCGGTCCATGAGGGCCGGTGTCCACGCGCCGGCATCGGTCCGTTCGGTCAGGTAGAGGAACCGTCCGTGGATGCGCTGCGCCATGGGAAGGGTGCCCTCCTCGCAGGCGAAGCCGGTCGACCGGGGGCTGGTGAGGATCGCCTCGCGGTGCGAGCCGAGATCGGCCGCGGCCGCGTGGGAGTTGAGGCGCCAGGACGCGCGCTCGGAGGCGTCCCACCACGGCTGGTGCCAGGTGTTCGTGACCTGCTCGCTCGTGGTGCCGCTCGTCTGGACGAGCTCGATCTCACCCTGCGCGATTCCCTCGTGGAGAGCCCGGCTCGAGGGCAGGAAGCCGTCCGGGCCGTGGTCGCGCAGGTCGTCCTTGGTGAGGGCGGGGAAGCGCGCGAGCCGCTCGAAGACCGGAACGTCCGGTCCGGGGTCCAGCGCCCGCCACCCCCGGTAGGCGGGCACCTCGGCGAGCGCGTGATCGAGAGCCTCGGCGACCCGCCCGGCGTAGCCGGCCGGCCAGGAGATCGAGGCGGCGAAGGAGCGGGGAACCGGCGGCATCGGTCGCGGCATGGGGAGCCCCGTCAGGTCGCCGCGGGTTCGGCGTGCCTCACGAGCACCCCGTGGTCGAGCCGCACGTCTCGCAGCGCAGGCAGGTGCCGCCGCGCACGAGGGTGAAGTTGCCGCACACGGGGCACGGGTCGCCTTCGTAGCCCTTCATCCGGGCTACCTGCATGTCGCTGTCAACGAGCTCGTGGCCGCCGTTGCCGTTCCCGTTCGCGCCGGGCTTCGGCCCGTTGGCGCTCGTGCCGGTCGCGATGAGGTCGTCGGGCCGCACCTGCACGAGGTCGATCCGCCCGAGGTACGCCAGCGCCAGGTCGCGGAAGATGAAGTCCAGCACCGAGGTGGACATCTTGATGTTGTCGTGGCCGCTGACGATGCCGTTGGGCTCGAAGCGGGTGAAGGTGAAGGCGTCCACGTACTCCTCGAGCGGCACGCCGTACTGCAGGCCGAGGGAGATGGCGATCGCGAAGCTGTTGAGCAGGCTTCGGAAGGCCGCGCCCTCCTTGTGCATGTCGAGGAAGATCTCCCCGAGGCTGCCGTCCTCGTACTGCCCCGTGCGCAGGAAGATGCTGTGGCTGCCGATCTTCACCTTCTGCGTGTACCCGAACCGCTTGGCCGGCAGGGGGTTGCGCTTCTTGGGCCGGCCGGGCGAGGCGAGCTCGACGCCCACTCCCGCCTCGCTTTCCTGCAGCACCGCGAGCACGGCGGCAGCGCCGGCATCGGCACCGGGCATCAGTGAGGACAGCGGCTGGCTCAGCTTGGACCCGTCGCGGTAGAGGGCGATGGACTTCAGCATCTTCTTCCACGACAGCAGGTACGCGCCTTTGATGTCGTCGATGGTCGTGGAGGCGCCCATGTTGATGGTCTTCGAGATCGCCCCGGTCACGAACGGCTGCAACGCGGCCATCATCTCGATGTGGGCCTTCCACGCGATGGCCCGGCGTCCGAGCTTCCCGTTGGGCGAGGCGGTGTCGAACACCGCGTAGTGCTCCTCCGCCAGGTGCGGGGCGCCCTCGATGGTCATGGTGCCGCAGGCGTAGCGGTTGGCCTGTTCGACGTCGTCGGCGGAGTAGCCGAGGTGGGCGAGCAGGTTGAAGCCGGGCTGAGAGAACGCGGCCTCGGGTACCTTCAGGGCTCCGGCGAGGAAGTCCTTCCCGAGCACGTGCGGCCCGAAGGCGAAGGAGACCGAGAAGGCGTTGCGCACGCTCTCGTTCACCTTCGCGATCTCCCCCTCGCCGAAGCCCTTCGCCCGCAGGCTCTCGGCCGATACCCCGGGCGCGCCCTCGAGGGTGCCGCGGCCGAGGCAGTACGCCACGATGTCGTCCGCCTGGGCGTCCGTGTAGCCGAGCCGCCGCAGCGCGGGGGGCAGCGACGCGTTGATGATCTTGAAGTAGCCGCCGCCCGCCAATTTCTTGAATTTAACTAAGCTAAAGTCCGGCTCGATGCCCGTGGTGTCGCAGTCCATCACGAGACCGATGGTGCCCGTGGGCGCGACCGCGGAAACCTGCGCGTTCCTGAAGCCGTGCCGCTCGCCCAGCTCCAGCGCCCGGTCCCACGCCCGGCGGGCTGCGGCCAGCAGGTCCGGCGGGCAGAACAGGGGGTCGATCGGCTGGGGGACCACGGAGAGGCCCTCGTATTCCGTAGCGGGCGCGCCGCTCGCGGCCCGACGGTGGTTGCGGACGACGCGCAGCATGTCGTCCCGGTTGGCGGGGAAGCGCGCGAACGATCCGAGCTCGGCGGCCATTTCGGCCGAGGAAGCGTACGCCTCGCCGGTGATGATGGCCGCGAGCGCCGCGGCGATGGCCCGTCCCTCGGCGCTGTCGTAGGGGATGCCCATCACCATCAGCAGCGTGCCGAGGTTGGCGAAGCCCAGGCCGAGGGTGCGGTAGTCGAAGCTTTTGCGCGCGATGGCCTGGCTCGGGAACTGGGCCATCAGCACGCTCACCTCCAGCACGATCGTCCAGAGCCGGATCGCGTGGCGCAGGTCGTCGATGCGGAACTCGCCTGTCGCGGGATCGTGGAAGGCGAGCAGGTTGAGCGAGGCGAGGTTGCAGGCCGTGTCGTCGAGGAACATGTACTCGGAGCACGGGTTGGAGGCCCGGATCTCGCCGTCCTTCGGGCAGGTGTGCCAGTCGTTGATCGTGGTGTGGTACTGCAGCCCGGGGTCGGCGCACAGCCACGCGGCGAGGGCCACCTTGTCCCAGATGTCCCGGGCGCGCACCTTCTGCCGGACCTTGCCGTCGATGCGGTTGGTGAGATCCCACCAGCCGTCCTCGATGACGGCCTTCATGAAGGCGTCGGTGATGCGCAGGGAGTTGTTGGAGGACTGGCCGCTCACCGTGTTGTAGGCCTCGCCCTCCCAGTCCGTGGTGAACTCCTCGGGCTCGAAATCCCAGATACCCTGCTCGGCGAGCTGCACGAGTTGGAAGAGGTAGGAGGCGGGCACCTCGTCGGCCAGCGCAGCCCGCAGGGCCTCGCCGAGCTCGCGGTTCTCCTTCGGGTCGAACCGCCCCGCGCTATTGCCGTCGGTGCGGGGCCGGCAGGCCTGCAGCACGCGCCGGGTGTGCCGGCGCAACACCCGGCTGCCCGTCACCATCGAGGCGACCTTCCGCTCCTCCTGCACCTTCCAGTCGATGTACTTGAAGACGTCGGGGTGGTCGGCGTCGAGGGTCACCATGCGCGCGGCCCGGCGCGTGGTGCCGCCGCTCTTGATCGAGGAGGCCGACCGGTCGCTCACCTTGAGGAACGAGAGGAGGCCGGAGGAGACCCCGCCGCCGGACAGCGGCTCCATCGAGGCGCGCAGGTTCGAGTAGTTGGTGCCCGTGCCCGAGCCGTACTTGAACAGGCGCGCCTCGCGGGTCATGAGGTCCATGATGCCGCCCTCGCCCACGAGGTCGTCCTCGATGGAGAGGATGAAACAGTTGTGCACCACGAGGTTGTTCGAGAGGTACTGCCCGCTTTCGGTCTGGATGTCGTAGACCGGCATCAAGCCGGCGAACTCGAGGCGGAGGACCGGCTCCTCCCGCAGCGACGGTCGGCCTTTCGGCCGTCCCACGCCTGCGGCCGACCCAAGCCGTCCCTTGGGCGGCAGCCCTAGCACGCCTTTGGCGTGCGAAGGCGGGAGCCCCTGGCAGGGAAGGTGTTTGCCCGGGAACCGGTCGGAGCACGCCACCGCCAGCTTCGCCTGCTGTTTCACCACCGTCGACCGGCGCAGCCGAGTCCCGGCTTCCAGTTCGTCGACCTGCATCCACTCGGGAGCCTCCCGCCGGTTCCGCGATGCGAGGGCAAGGTGGTCTCCCGTGGCTTCTAGCGTCGAGCCGTTCTTCAATACGACCCTGAAGATGGGTTTGACACCGTTCTCCGCCACAGCGACGATTCGGGTGGTACCGCGACCGCCGTCCGTGCCGTCGAACACTTCGAGTCCTACGAGACCGCCCTGCACGATCGATCCGATGGAAACCGGGCCGAACGGCGTTGACACCGGGGCGTGATAGGGCTGGCACGCGTGGGGCTGCGGACGCTCGTAGGCGCTGGTGGCCTTCTCGACCTCGTTGGTCTTCGGGTTGACGAAGTAGTGGCCCTGGGCCGGGCCCGTGAGGCCGTAGATCGCGTGCAGACCGGTGTTGAACCACTGCGGCGAGTTGGGCGCGCCCATCTGCCGGGCGAGCATGGCGCACAGCTCGTCGTAGAAGGCCTGCGCGTCGCCCTCCGTGGTGAAGTAGCCGTTGCGCCGGCCCCACTCGGTCCAGGTGTGGGCGAGCCGGTGGAAGACCTGCCGCGCGTCGGTCTCGCCGCCGGTGACGGGGGGTTTCCCTTCGGTGGCGGACTGCTTTCCATCGGCTGCGGCCGGCCGGTTCTCGACAACAGTTTTTTTGTCTCCCGCGCCTTCCGTCTTCGCGTCCGCGGGCTTCGTCTCTGCGCTCGGGGCCAGCGGCACGCCCCGCTTGCGGAAATACTTCTGCGCGAGGATGTCGGTCGCGATCTGCGACCACGTGGATGGAACGATCACGTTCTCCTGGCGGAAGATCACCCTTCCGTCGGGATTGCGGATCTCGGACGTCCTCGCCTCGAAGGAAATCCCATTGTATGGGCTTTCCCCCTTGCGGGTGAAACGCCGCTGGATTTCCATGGTCCCCCTCCCACGAGCAGTTCAGAAGATGACAGGCAAGGAGTCAGGATACTACAAGACCGGGCCGGAGGGAAGCCATGGCCGCATCGGGCTTCCGACGCGGCCAGAACGGCAGCGACACGCGGAGCATGTCGCGAGAGCCCAGCGGAATTTCCGTCATCCCGTCACGGGGCCGTGCGGCGCACCCCCAGCACGCGCCCGCCGTGGGGGCCGCCGGCTGCCGCGAGCGCCTGGTCGAGCGCGTCGAAGGCGTCGAGGAACGAGTCCGGATGACCTGCCTCCACCCTCCGCACGACGTCCGTCAGGCCGGGGTACGCGTCGCGCACCCGCTGCAGCGTGATCGCCTGGAAGTCCGACACCTCCCCACGCTCCTGCTGGAAGAGATAGCTCTGGAACTCGTTCACCACGAGGTACGGGTCTGCCGTGTTGTACCCCTTGAGGTCGAGGAAGGCGAGCCAGACCTGCCGTTCATCGGGATCGAGAGCGTCCCATGCCGCGCGGCACGCTTCACGGAACGCCGGCAGGGCGAAGAAGACCCCGTGGAACGCCTCGTGCGTGATGAGCAGCTCCCGCAGCGACGCCGACGATTCGCGCGAGATCGAGAGCACCGCGCCCGTGCCCGGCGCGTACGAGGCGCCGTTCGCCCGGATGATGCCGCTCGCGATGAGCAGCTCGCGCAGGCGCGATTCCTCCGCGGTCAGGGGTCCATCGGCCGCGAGGGAGAAGAACCGGGCCAGGTCTTCCGCACGGTAGTCGTGCGCGTTCCAGCTGCGCCGGCCCTCGACTTCCCCGAGCGACGGGATCGTGCCCGCGGTCCCAGGCTTTTCCACGAAGAAGGCCAATCTCCGGAAGAAGCGCTCCTGCACTTCGTACGTGGCGGTGTCGAAGATGAGCACCTCGTGCAGGCGCGGCCAGACGAACACCTCGGCCTCCGGATCGCGCCACGCGGGACGGCGCCAGCCGAGGATGAGACCGGGGTCGGCGGGGATGGGCGACGCGTCAGGCACGGAGGAGACCCGGCAGGAGAGGGCAGCCGGTCCGGCGCCGACCTGATCCACCGACACCCGCATCTGACGGGGTAGGAACCCGACGCTCCCCTCGTGGAGCATCACCCGGCGCGGCCCGTCAGTGGGGACCGCAAAGGATGCCGTGGAAGTTTCGGGCGCAGAGAGCCGGACCGTGGCGTCGCCCCCGGGGATTTCGAGCTCGAGCTGCCAGCGCTCTGCCTGCATCCGATCGCGCAGGCCGTCGGACAGCCGGGCGGTGAGGAGACCGGGCGACGATCCCGTGACGCTGATGCTCCCGTCGAGGGTCAGGCCTTCCGGATCGAACCGGAATCCGTGCACCAGGGGTTCCAGACCCGCTCCCTGCAGCGCGAGGGAGCCGCTGCCCGGTCCGGCCCCGAGCTGGAACCCCCAGACCCGGCTTCCCGGGACAAGGGCCGCCTGGTAGCGGTAGGAAAGATCTCCCGTGGCGGGCAGGCTCACGGTGACGAGCGGCTCGTCCCGGCCCTGGAATAACGTGAGCGTGAGCGAGTCGATGTCGGACACGTAGCCGATCACGAAGGCGAGACCTTCCCCGTCGACGGAAACGGGCTTCGAGAGCCGGTAGACGGGCGTGTCCCGCTGTTCCTGGGACGGGCCGAGCAGCCCTTCGCGCTCCGGCGGAGAGCCGGGCGATTCGCGCAGTTCGACACTGCGCTCCGCCTCGCCGGGAGAGTTCACCTCGAACGCGAACAGTTCGAACCGCGCGTGGCACGCGGCGAGCAGCAGAATGCACGCGGCAGCCGCGGGACGGGAGAAGGTGCGCACGGAGTGGATTCTACCGGTGTGCGGTTGAGGCTGCAACCGGGGCTGTGGTACGATCGCGGGGTGGCACACACGCACCGGCTGCTCGCGCTGCTCGCCCCGGGCTCGATCGAGGCGGAGATCGGCGCCCTCCAGCAGGCGCTTTTTTCGGCGCACGGGTTCGTGTCGACCATCGCGCTGCCGCCGCTCGTGCCGGTCCGGTTCCTGCCGGCCGACGCGTCTCCGCGGCTCCCCCAGGTCCCCGGCAGGGAGGTGAACGCCGGATTCGTGGTGAGGGTCACGGGCCCTGCCTGGAGCGCCGGGCACCTGTTCCTCGGTCTCGACACCGGAGGCGCCTGGTCCGCCCTGCGCGCGGACAGCCGATGGTCCGACGGCCCGCCGCTTTTCCCCTGCTTCGAAGGGTTCTTTTTCGGCTGCCCGGAATCAGAGCCTGGAAGCCGTGATACCCTGCGTATCCCGTCCCCGGATCGCCGGTTCTCCTCGGTCGACCTCGCATTGATGTCGATTGCGGTGCCCGCGGACGGTATGGACTGGTGGAGCGAAGTCCACTGGCAGATCGAGGACCGCCGGCCCCTGCGCGGGAAGCGCATGCCGGCAGCGGGCTCGTCGTCGGGTTGAGCGGCAGGCTCCTCGACGGTTCCCCCGACTCGTTGAGGGCCGCTCCCTACCGCAGTTCGCGCAGCCGGCGCTCGGCGATCGGCGCGAGCGCGTCGATGACGCGCTGCGGGTCCAGGCCGTAGCCCTCGGCGCGCAGGGTGGTGCAGAAGGCGTCGTGGCCGCGGCCCTGCCGGTAGTCGGGCTCCTGGTGGGGATGCTCGAGGTAGCGCCCGAACACCGAGATGTCGTTCGACACGAGCAGGCTCGCCTGGTAGAAGAGTACGAGCCGGCTGCGGTAGATCGAGGTGCCGAGCACCTTGCGGCCGTGCAGGGCGAGGTCCGAGATGCCGCGCTGCTCGAGGCCGCTCACGCCGAGCGGCGCAAGCGCCTCGACGACCCACGCGTTGATCGCTCGCGCGTACTCCCGGTTGCCGAAGGCCGAGGCCACTTCGGTCACCAGCGCCAGCACCACCTGCCCGGGCGTGAGGACCACCGCGCCGCCGCCGCCGCGCCGCCGCCGCACCGGCACGCCGTCCGCCTCGAGCGCGGCGAGCTTCAGGTCGCGCTCGGGCTTCCCCGCCGCGCCGAGGACCGCGGCGGTCTCCACCGGCTCGTAGAGGCGGAGGCGGGGCGTGCGGTCGGCGAGGAATCCCTCGAGCAGGTCGCCGCCCACCGTGCTCTCAGGCACCGTACTTCTTCAGCTTGCCGGCGAGCGACAGCGCGAGGCGCAGCAGCACGTTTCCGGGGATGATGCCCCACGCGCCCCGCGCGCATTCGCGCTCGCCGAATTTCTTCACCCCGTCGGGCCGCACCCCGGACGCGTTCACCAGAAACGGCACGGGGTTGGCGGTGTGCGCCTTCGCCACGGCCGGGGTGGAGTGATCGCCCGTGACGATGATCACGTCGGGCTTGAGCTCGATGATGCGCGGGAGGAAGGCGTCGACCTTCTCGATCTCCTTCACCTTCGCATCGAAATCCCCGTCCTCGCCGCGCGAGTCCGTGTACTTGTGGTGCACGAAGAAGAAATCGTGGGATGCCCAGCGTGCCGCGAGCGCCTTCGCCTGCGCGTCGAGGTCGGCGAGGTCCTCGACCACCTCCATGCCGACCAGGCGCGCCACGCCCTTGTAGTCGGGATAGACCGCCACGGCGAGCGCGTCGAGCGCGTACAGCTCCTTCATCGAGGGGATGTGCGGCAGCTCGGCGAAGCCGCGCAGCAGGATGCCATTGGCCGGCGTCTGGGAGGCGAGGATCTTCCGGGCCTGGGCCACGAACTCCTTCGCGACTTCCGCGGTGTGCCGCGCCTTCTCGTCGGCGGGCACGGGATCGAGCGGCGGCACACCCGATGCCTGCGGGTCCGTGTCGGCCACGGCGTCCGACAGGCCCTTGCCCCGGAACACCACGACGGCCCGGTAATCTTTCACCGGCTGCACGAACACCTCGACGCCCTTGATCTTCACCGCCTTCAGGAGTCCGCAGAGCTCCGCACACTTCTCCGTGGGGATGCGCCCCGCCCGCCGGTCGCTGATGGCGCCCGCGGCGTCCAGGGTGGCGAAGTTGAGGCGCGCCGCCACGTCGCCGGCCTGCATGGGGAAGCCGATGCCCATGGCCGCCACAACGCCCCGGCCGATGGGGCAGGCGAGCGGGTCGTATCCGAAGAGGCTGAGATGGCCCGGCGCCGAGCCGGGGGTGATGCCGAACCCGATCGGCAGGTGCAAGCCGCACTCCGAGCGCGCGGCGAGCGCGTCAAGGTTCGGCGTGCGCGCGGTCTCCAGCTCGGTCGTTCCGCCCGGCTCTCGCGGCAGTCCGCCCAGGCCGTCGAGCACCAGCAGGACGATCTTCGTGTCGCTCTTCATGGCGAGGTCGCGCACTATGTCGGCCATTGGGGTCTCCTTGGAACGCGGCGTTGCTGGT
>JAPLSM010000332.1 GCA_026398635.1 Spirochaetota bacterium
GCGAGCGATCCCTGGCTTTTTCTCAGGAGAGACGAAACGAGGCTCATTTCTCCAGAATGGCGGCCTTGAGAACCTCCATAAACGGGCTCTTCTTCTCCTCTGCGGCCTTCTTAGAGATACCAAGCCATTCTGCGGGATGACGGAATCCCTTCCCGAGCTGCCACGGTGCCACAAGCGACTGAAGCTGCTTCAAAGGGCGGTAAATAAAGGGTTGACCCATTTTCTCGTAAAGCTTCATGCTCGGAATGATTTCATCTGGCATATTAGTTAGATCGAAATCGCAGAGGAACAGGCGGGATCCCTTTTCCGCCCATGCGTACAGCGTCTTCATCGCGTGGCTGATCTGCTCGTCCTTGAGGAAGTAGGCGATCCCGTTGAAACCAATGCCGACCTTGCGGCTCGAGCCGAAGAGCTCCTTCACAATAGGGGAATTCAACAGGGTTTCCGGCTTTCCCGTCTCGCAGACCACGTATCGGGCGTTGGGTAAATCCTTGATGATCTCCTGACCGTAGGCGACCGTCACCGGGTCGATATCCGAATAGATGACCTTGGTGCCGGCGGGAGCGATCTGGTGGATGTGATCGACGGTGGGAAGTCCGGAGGCAAAGTCGATGAACTGTGTTATTCCCTCCGCCGCAAGCAGGCGTACTGCCTCACCGAGAAACCAGCGGACCACGCGCGCCATCTGGGGGAAATCTGGTAAGACCTTGAGAACCTGCTGGGCTGCCAGCCTGTCGACCTCGAAGTTGTGGTTCCCGCCGAGCATAAAATCGTAAATTCTGCCCGCATTCGGCTTGCTTGCATCCGCGATGGACGAAACCCGATCCTGATCAGCCATTGTGCGTCTCTCCCTGCGTCTCCCCCCCTATCATCGCGAAAAGGCCATTCCGGTGCAAGCCCTTTTCTCCCGTGGGTGGTCACGGAAGCCCGCTCGAGGAAGCCGATTTCATCGACCAGGAACCCTCAGGATCTGCCGGTTTTCGTCAACTTCGTTGCCGCCTCGCCCTATCCACGCTGATCGCCTGATGCGCGGCACCTCGTTTTTCGACAGGGTCCACAACCCAGCCCCGCCTCTGAGGGCAGCCGGCAGCATGCGCGCAGCGCCGCTCAATCCCCGCACACCCTCCGGATCCACTCTTCAGCCATGAGGGCGTGACCTGCGTCCGTCGGGTGCACGCCGTCAGCTGCCCAGTACGCCGGGTCTACGGTCGTTGAGGCTGCCGCGAACACGCCGTCGAAGGGACCGTAGACCCCCTTGAACTCGCGCTCGGGGCCCGCGCGGCCGCGATCTTCGGGTTCAGGTCCGCCCGCCAGGCCTCGCGGTCCGCGGGCACGGGCAGAACGAACGGTTTGGCGTCTCCTGTCGTTGAAATAATGATAGAACGATCGATTTCCAGAAGGCGGTTCCGTAGGCTAGGTGACGTGACGAGCGCGGGCGCTGCGGCGGTTGCCGGGGCGTTGTGAGGTTCCCCGGCGAGCTGCTTCTACCAGAATGAAGCAAGATCGGCCTGAAGCATGGACGAGGGGAAGCTTGTCCCGCTGGGCGCGCGGGACGGTATCGATGCGCAGCATGGCAAGGGGAGGTGAGGGTTTCGTTCAGCGCGACGGGATCGAATCCCGGCGGAGTCCTCCCGATCTTGACCAAGTGTCGCAGGATCTTGCGTACCTCAGAGGGATCGATGATGACCGCCATGAGCCTCATTTCGGATTCACAGCGGGGACAGACCAGGGGGCTTTCGCTGTTCACTTCGCGAACAGCTGCCGCCTTAGAGATCGACCTCGTAGACGTTCGCGATCAGCCGTGCCCATGCTGAGCGGCAGGTTGCGTGCGGCACCGTCGAGGGCTCGGTAACGACGGCCTGCGGGGGCATCGGCTCCGCGTGGGACTACCGCCATCCCTGGGGAGCGAGGCGGGCGACTTGGGCCCGGAGCCTGCCCGACCTGCTGCGGCAGCCCCCCGGCCCTACTTCCTCTTATCCTGCACCACGGGGTCGAGCTGCGGGAACCGGTGGACGACCCGGGACCAGTAGATCGGCTCGTACTCGACCTCGACCGTGCCTCCGCTCCTGATCCCGACCTTGTAGGGCAGGTCCAGCCGGTCGGTGAAGAAATACCAGGTGAAACACTCCGCGAAGTCCTCGGCCCAGTTCTGTGCCGCGTACAGCGAGGGGAAGGGGCTGTTCGACAGGCCGCGGTAGAGGTCCGCCGCGGACCCGAAGGGGATCTTCGGACCCCCGCCGGTCCCGTAGAAGGTGATGTCGGCGCGTCGCGGGAAGTCCGCGCGCTCCTCGGGTTTCGCGTAGTCCAGCCAGATGTTCTTCACGAAGGGGGTCTCCGCCACGCCGAGCCCCAGCTCCTTGATCGCCGGCTCGGTGTACGGGGTGTAGTGGTACATGTAATCTGCGACGTGGCTGCACTCGTGGGCCAGGGCGTAGAGGAGCGCCTTGTAGGAGGTCCCGCAATCCACGAAGACGGCCGGTGCGCCCGCGGCGGTTGACGCGCCCGAGAAGCACGACGCCTCACGGCTCGTCATCCACTCCGAGAGGCCGGTGCGAAGCATCGCCGGGTTGATCGCGATGAAGGCGTGGACCTTGTCCGCCTTGTCCAGTACGAGATGAGTCATCGCCGCGCCCGTGAAGTTCTCGATGAAGTAGATGGCGACCAGCCGCTCCTTGAGCATCGCGTCGAACCATGCCGGCAGCAGGTCCAGGTACTCGATCGTGAGGGCAATCTCGGCGTCCGTCAGCTCGTAGGCCGCGTAGTCGTCCCTGCCGTCTGTCTGCTGCAGGAACTTCAGGACGAACGCCGGGGCCTTCTGGATGCGCTCCGCGATGGGTTGCTTGGGGTCGAATCGGTAGCTTTTAAGGTTGAGCGCCGGGGTGGCGGCGATCCGCTCCCGCGCAGAGCCGGTCTTCGGCCCCGAGGCACAGCCCGCGACGGCGAGCAGTGTCGCGGCCAGCAGCAAGGCCGCGAGCGGCCGCACGACGCTTCGTTTCATGGTTGCCATGTCACCCTCCGTCGGTCGCCTTCAGGCCGCGAAGTCCTTCCAGGCTCCCCGTCCGCCGTTTCGTGTGATGTAGTAGACGGCCATCTGCAGCATCAGCGGGTGCAGGTCGGCCTTCCCCATGCGCAGTCGCGCGTCCAGCTCGGCGATCAGCGCCACGATCGCGTCGAGCTCCGCGGCGGAGTACGCCTTCGCCGCGGCCACCACGGTGGCCTGGTTGCGCCTGCCCCTGATTTTCAGCGTCTCGAGCGCCTCGTCGGGGTTGTAGTGCTCCCGGTCGACCAGGCGCCGGTATTTCACGATCCGCCCGAACTGCCACAGCAGGCCCGCGGCGACCTGCTGGGGATCCGCGTCGCCCGAGAGCAGGATCTTGTCGAGCACCTCCTGGCTGCCGGCGTGGTCGCGCGCAGCCAGCTGGTCGAAGAGCGTGAACACGTTCTCTTCCTTGCTGTGGTAGAGGTACTGCTCGGCGCGCTCCAGGTCGAGCGTCGCACCCGGGCCGACCGAGAGAGCCAGCCGTTCGCATTCGGCGCGCAGCTCGCGCGTGTTGTTGGTGACCATGTCGAGGATGTGGTCCACCACGCCGGGGTCGAGGCTGACCTTCCGCTGCCGGAAGAAGTTGACGATCCATCCCTTTTTGGCGCTGTCGAACAGCTCCCAGAAGATGACCTGGGCCTGTTTGGGAATGAGCTTCACGATCGGAGCGGCGACCGCACCCGGAAGCTCGGAAGTCTCGAGCACGAGGGTGGCGTCGTCGGCCGGTGCGGCGAGGTACGCGGCGAGCGCCTCGACGTCCGCCTTGTTCTTCACGGACTGCGCGTCCGAGAGAAGCACCAGCCGGCGCCGGGCGAAGAGCGAGCGGTTGGACAGCACCATGACGACGTCGGCCATCCGGGTCTCGAAGGCGTGGAACCGGTGGCGCTCCGGGGGCTCTCCGGTCTTCGCCTCGATCGCCCGCGCGATCGAGGCGACCCGCTCGTCCTTCTCGCCTTCCTCGGGGCCGGCGAGCAGGTACGCGGGGAGCGGAGCTTCTTCAGGCATACGAGCGCATCAGGAAGGCGAGCCGGCCGAGGATGCGCACGTTCTGCGTGTACAGCGGCGGGTACTCCGGGTTCTCGGCCTTAAGGCGCACCCGGTTCTTCTCGACGAAGAACCGCTTCAGGGTGACCGCCTCGTCGACCATGGCCACGACGATTTCGCCGTTCTCGGCGGTCTCCTGGTGGGTCACGACGACCACGTCGCCGTCCATGATGCCGGCATCCTTCATGCTGTCGCCGCGGACCTGCAGGGCGAAGTGCTGACCATTTTTCAGCGACGCGGCCGGCACCTGGATCCAGCCCGTGAGGTTCTCCTCGGCAAAGAGGGGCTTGCCCGCGGCCACGCTGCCGAGCACGGGCACGGACACGAGGTTCGGCTGGCGTTCGGCCTCCGTGTCGGCCACCACCTCGATCGCGCGCGAGCGGTTGCCCGCGCAGCGGATGAACCCCTTCTTCTGCAGCGCCTTGACGTGGTCGTAGCTGCCCTTCACCGAGAAGGCGAAGTTGACGGCTATTTCCCGGATCGTGGGCGGGTAGTGCTTGGAACTGATGAACCAGCGGATGAAGTCGAAGACTTCCCGCTGCCTGGTGGTGAGTCCCTTCATGGCTTGTGTGCGGCGATGCGCAACTTCTTCATCTTGCTGTGGAGAGTCCCCGCGTGCATGCCGAGCGCCTCCGCGGTCCGCGCCACGTTGCCGCCGCACTCGGCGAGCTTCGCGGCTATCAGGTCCCGCTCGAACCGGTCGCGCGCGTCCCCCAGGGTGAGGCCCTCGTAGGTCGCCCCAGCCCCGGCCGGACCGCGCACCCCCGACGACCCGAGGAAGCGGGCCACCGAGTCGGCTGAGATCACGGCTTCCTCGCTCATGATGGTAATCCGCTCGACGAAGTTTTTCAACTCCCTCACATTGCCCGGCCACCCGTACGCGGCCAGCGCCGCCATGCCCTCCGTGTCGATGCGCCTCGGAGATTCTTCGGAGGGGCGTCGGAACTTTTCGAGGAAATAAGCGACCAGCTCGGGAAGGTCGTCGAGCCGCTCGCGCAGCGCCGGCACCCGGATGGGCACCACGTTGATGCGGAAGAACAGGTCCTCGCGGAACCGCCGCTCGCGCACCAGGCTCTCGATGTCGCGGTTGGTGGCCGCGATGACGCGCACGTCCACCTCGATCGGCTCCTCGCCGCCGACTCTCTCGAAGCGCATCTCCTGCAGCACGCGCAGCACCTTCGCCTGGGTGACGAGCGACATGTCGGCGATCTCGTCGAGGAAGAGCGTGCCCCGGTGGGCCAGCTCCAGCTTGCCCCGCCGGCGGGCGTGCGCGCTCGTGAAGGCGCCTTTCTCGTGCCCGAAGAGCTCGCTCTCGATGAGCGGCTCGGGCAGGGCCGCGCAGTTCACTTCGACGAAGGGGCCCTTGGCGCGGCGGCTCCGCCGGTGCACCTCGCGGGCCACCAGCTCCTTGCCCGTGCCGTTTTCGCCGAGCACGAGGATGCGCGAGTCGCTCGCCGCAGCCTGCTCGATCAGCTCCCGCACCCGCCGCATCCCCTCGCTCGAGCCGACCATCGTGTCCTCGACGAACAGGCTGTTCTTCAGCGTGCGGTTTTCGCGGCGCAGGGCCGCGAGGGCGAGGGCGTTGCGGGCGGCCGTGGTGGTGCGCTCGAGCGACAGGGGTTTCTCGAGGAAGTCGAAGGCGCCTATCTTCACCGCCTCGACGGCGAGCTTGATGTTGGCGTGGCCCGAGATCATCACCACCGCCACGTCGGGGAACTCCCCGCGGATGCGGCGCAGGACGTCGATGCCGCCCAGGTTGGGCAGCCACACGTCGAGGAACACGAGGTCCACGGCGCGTGAGGCGAGGTGGCTGAGCCCCGCGGGACCGTCTTCGGCCGCGATCACGGTGTACCCCTCGTCGTTCAGTACGTCGGACAGGACGTCCCGGATGCCGGGCTCGTCGTCGATGATAAGGATCGTGCTCATGGGCGCCCCCTCATGCGCGGCCCCCCGCGGGAAGGTCGACGTAGAACGTGGCGCCCGCGCCCGGCCGGGACTCGACCCACACGTTGCCGCCGTGATCGAAGACGATGCGCCGCACGATGGCCAGACCCAGGCCCGTGCCGCCCTTCTTGGTGGTGAAGTAGGGATCGAAGATGAGCTCCCGGTCGCCCTCCGGGATGCCCGGGCCCGTGTCGCTCATCGCCAGCCGGCACCACGCCTGGTGGCCCTTGCGCACCGCGTCGGTCCGGACGGTGAGGCGCCCGCCGCCGGGCATCGCCTGCACCGCGTTGGTGAAGAGGTTGGCGAAGGCCCGGCGCATCTGGGCGCGGTCCACGGAGAGCACCAGGTCGGCAGGCACCTCGCGCAGGTCCACCTGCACGGCCCCCGAGGTCGGCGCATAGGTCGAGGCCACCTCGCCGAGGAGTTCCCGGAGGCGCACCGGCTCCAGGGCCGGCTCGGGGAGGCGTGCGAACTCGCTGAACTCCCCCAGCAGGCGCTCGAGGCCCTCGACTTCCCGGATGATGGCAGCCACCGAGGAGAAGAGAGCGGCCTCGAAGTCCTCGGCGCCCTCGCCGTGCTTCTTGAGGATGCGCTGGGCCGAGAGCTTGATGGGCGTGAGCGGATTGCGGATCTCGTGGGCGAGCCTCCGGGCGATCTCCTGCCATGCGGTGATGCGCTCGGCCGCGAGCAGTTTGCGCCGCGAGCCGTCGAGCTCGGCGACCATCGCGTTGAACGACTCCACGAGATTCGCCAGCTCGTCGCGCGAGGGCGTGAGGATCCGGAAGCTGAAGTCCCCCTCCGCCACCCGGCGGGTGGCCTCCTCGAGGTGCACGATCGGGCTGATGATCCGGTCGGTCAGGAGCAGGCTCACCAGGGCGGTCGCGAGGAAGATCGGCAGCGAGACGAGCAGGAAGAAGCCGAGCAGCACGAACTGGTACGCCCGGCCGTAGCGCTCCACCTGGCTGAAGATGGTGAGGCTCTCGGTGAACGTGCGCGCGCTCAGGTCCAGCTCCTTGGACACCACG
>JAPLSM010000268.1 GCA_026398635.1 Spirochaetota bacterium
CGTGGGAGTACACCGACTACTGGCCCGAGGAGATGTATTCGACCCTCGCGCACGAGTTCCAGCACATGATCCACTTCTACCAGCGCGCGGTGCTGCGGGATGCCATGGCCGATGACGACACCTGGATCAACGAGATGGCATCCCAGGTGGTGGAAGACCTGCTCGCCGACAAGATGGCGGTCATCGGCCCCCGGGGCGTGGAGGGAACGATCGGCACCGCCGGAAGCCCGGGCAACACCGAGGGCCGGCTGCCGATGTTCAATAAATACAACGACGTGTCTCTTTCTCACTGGATTTACAGTCCGCCTTCCGAGAGTCTCAAGTGCTATTCCATCACGTATGCCTTCGGCGCGTGGCTGGCGAGGAACTACGGCGGCGCAGAGCTGCTCAATCGACTCATGCAGTGCGAGCTCACCGGGCCAGCCTCGATCGAGGACATCGTTTCGCAGGACACGGGTCGTACGGAGAGCTTCTCCCGCATCCTGCAGCGATGGAGCGCGGCGCAGCTGCTCTCAGATGTGACCGACGCGCCTCCCGGCTACCAGTACAACACGGGTGGGTTTGTCCAATCCTCCGTCGGGAGCAACGACTACGCCCTCGGTTCGATCAACCTCTTCAACTACTCGCCGGCTCCGAGCATGTATTCGGGCAGCGGCACCGTCGGCACCTCCCAGCACCTGTCCACGTCGATGAAGCTGTACCTGGCGGACGTTCCGGCCAGCGGAGCCCTGGACTTGATGCTGGACATGCCCTCCGGCCTGATCGCGAGCGTTGTGGTGAAGTAGGGGGCTGCCCGTTCTTACCGGGCCGCTGCCTCGATCACTCCTCCCCTGATCGACAGGGTCCAGCCCGCGCTCGTCAGCGTCTGTTCGAAAGTCTGGACGCGCTGGTCTTCGGGCTGCCTCGGAGATGCGGAGGCGGTGATCGAATCAGGTTCCTCGGAGACTGCGCCGGTCGAACTCTGCCACTGGATGAAGGCCGGGTCCGAGAATGCGCTCAGGAACAGCTCGAACCGGGCATCCTCGCCGGGGACGAAGGGAAGGACCCCGTCGTGCGCGGTGAGCGTGTACCATATCCAGCGGATGTAGCCCGATTCGGCATGGTAGTACTCGAAGTAGTAGTCCCCCTCCCCGGTGACGTACTCGGCGTTCCGGTAGATCGTATCCGGCAGGTTGGAATCGTCGGTGTCGAACCATTCAGGCGTGTAGGTCCAGTCGAAGGAGATGTAGACGTCCCCATCCGGACTCGCGCAGCCGGTGGCCAGGGTGAGCGCCAGCACGGTGATCGCAAGCGTTTTCTTCACGGTCGTGCCCCTCGTCTTTCGATGACTGGAACACCGTACCCGCCTGAAATTGCACCGCGGCGATGAGAACCAGCGCCCCGCCTCAGCCTCCGAGTGCCGTGATGACCGCTCCGACCGCGCCCGATCCGAGGATCATCAGGATGGGGTCGATCCGCGTGAAGAAGCCCGGTACGACGGATCAGCACGGTCACCAGCGCGAGGGCCATCATCGGGAACGCCACGACGCTGAGCGACGCCGTGATCGCACCGACGAGCCCCGAGACCCGGAAGCCCACCAGGGTGGCCGCGTTGAGGGCCACCGGCCCGGGCGTCACCTGGGCGATGGCCACGACGTCGGAGAAAGTCTGCTCCGACAGCCACCCCCGGACGAGCACCTCGCGCTTGATGATGCCGACGATGGTCCACCCGCCCCCGAACGAGATGACGCCGATCTTGAAGAAGGTCCAAGCGAGCGTCAGGATTTCCATACGGCGGCCCCCAGCCGGGCGAGGACGATGGTGACGAGCACGATGGGCAGCGCCCACGCCTTGAACGCGAGCAGGCCGGCGACGCAGAGCACCGACAGCGCGACCTCGAAGATGCGCCATTTCCGGGAGCGGGCCATCCTGATCAGGAGCGCTGCCACGAGACCGAGGATGGTGCCGTAGGAGCCCTCGAGGAAGCCCTTGACGAAGCGGTTCTCCGCCACGGCGTTGTAGAGGAGCGTGACGAGGATGATCGAAGCGACGGGCGGCAGCATGGTGCCGAGGAAGGCGGCCGCTGCCCCGCCGAACCGGCGGAGCTTACCGCCGACGAGCACCGCCGCGTTCAGGGCCATGGGACCGGGCACCGCCTGCGCGAGCGCGAACAGGTCGTAGAACTCCTTCTCGTCCATCCAGCCCCGCCGGGCGACCCGGGCCGAGATGACGGGAATCATCGCGTACCCGCCTCCGATGGTGAGCGCGGAAATCGTGAAGAAGGTCCAGAACAGCGATGGGATGGTGGCGGGCCGGGCTGGAGGGGCTGGGCTATCCGGCATGGAGGGAGCGTATCCGGAAGACCCTGCGAGGGCAATCGCTTGCGCCCCGGCTCCCGCATTCGCTATCCTCACCATCGTGCAGCCCGGTCTCGACGACCCGATGTTCGCCCTCGCCACCCCCTTTGCCCCGAGCGCTCTCGCGGTGATCCGCGCCTCGGGCCGCGGCTCGCTCGGCCTGCTCGCGGCCGTGCTTCGTGGGAGGCCCGACCTGGAGCAGATGCGCGGCCACACCCTGCACCGGACGGTGATCGTGGACGGCGACGAGCCGGTCGACGAGGTGCTGGTCGCGGTGTACCGGGCACCGAGAAGCTACACCGGCGAGGACGGCGCGGAGATCACCTGCCACGGGAGCCTGCCGGTCATCCGCCGCATCCTTTCGCTGCTCGCGAGGTCCGGCTTCCGGGAGGCGGGCCCGGGCGAGTTCACGCAGCGCGCGTTCCTCAACGGGCGGATGGACCTCACCCGGGCCGAGGCGGTGAACGAGATCGTGCGTGCCCGTACCGACCGGGCTCGAAGCCTGGCCCTGCAGCGGCTCTCCGGCGCAATACAAAGGAAGATCGAGGCGGTTCGTGACGATCTCCTCGGCGTGCTGGCGGCGCTCGAGGCGTGCCTGGACTACCCCGAGGAGGACCACGGCGCGGCGGTGGACGCGGCGGTGCTCGACCGGTCAACCAAGGCGCTCGAAGGGCTCGCCCGGACCTGTGCCCGGGGCAGGCTCTATCAGGAGGGCGTGTCGGTCGTCCTCGCGGGCGCCACCAATTCCGGCAAGTCCAGCCTGTTCAACCTGCTCTTGAAGCAGGACCGGGCCATCGTCTCCGAGGTGCACGGCACCACCCGGGACTGGCTCGAGGCCGGCATCGACATCGAGGGCATCCCCGTGCGCCTCTTCGACACCGCGGGCACC
>JAPLSM010000178.1 GCA_026398635.1 Spirochaetota bacterium
GTGCTTGCGTCGCTCGGCGGGCTGTCACTCCTGAGCCGCAGGCTCTTCCCCTGAAAAAAATATGTGCGAACCGCGTTGATGCCGGCACGATGCTCCCTCGGGTGCCTCATGGTGGATCGGCATGGAGCATGGCAGGGCAGGGTGAGGTGATCTCCGGTCCCGCGAACCGATGAGCGCTCAGTTCGCTCTTGTCCATCTTGGCTCCCCTGGCTGAACTCGAACCAGCGACCGGGTCGTTGACACGGTCCTCCTTCCATTTGAGTGAAGATATTGTCCGTTTCTCACATGGCAAGAGGCGTACTAGGCAAAGGGCAGATTCCTATCCTTCAAGGTGGTCCGTCCACGACCTTGCGCTTGCGGCATTTGCGGAATGCTGCAGTCGATAGGCCGCAGGAACTATTGATTCTCGAAGAGGGTCTTTAGCGAGCGCCGAAGTCCCGGAATTTCTTCCGTCACCGTCTTCCAGACAACGTCCGCATCAACATCAAAATATCCGTGGATGAGCCTGTTCCTCATCCCGACGATGGCTGTCCAGGGAACATTTCGAGCAGCTTCTTTTGTCTCATTGGTCACCTTGCTTGCCGCTTCCCCAAGTACCTCAATTGCCCGAACGATGGCGAAAAGCAACATGCGATCGGTGTCCAAGTCAGCGCGCATACTGGACCTGTGAGGACCGGACCACTTCATCCCTGAAGTAGTGGCTAAGATCCATGGGGGTTCGCATGTCAACGGTCTGCCCGCCGAGCAAGGTGGACAGCTCATGTTCCATCTCAGCCAGACCAAGGAGGCCGGGCTCCTTCCCGGGGTCGAATTCTACAAGAATATCTATGTCGCTCTCAGGACTGGCACCGCCTTCGAGTTGAGATCCGAACAGGGAGAGGCGTTGGATGTGATGCTTCACGCAGAATGCTGCTATGATTGCCTTGTCTGCCTTGAGAACCGGGTTCACCGTCAATCACCCCTCCTCGGAAAGCAAGCTCACGACCGGTGCCGTCTTTTCTGGGATTAGCGGAATCTGTTGCTCCCCACTCGATTCGAACACCGGGCCGTTGGGGCGTGCTGAATCTGCCAAGAACCTACTTCAGGATTTCATACTATCAGAACCTCGGCAGGTTTTGAAGGCCGCACTTTGCCTTTGAGAGCAGGTGGATATGTCCCGGCTCCTACGCGATGCATGGACGCTTCCGACAGCCCGCGGTAGAATCCTGCGTTCTATCGTTCGCCGGCGACCTTGAGAGCGGGGTTCTCCCGTGCTACAACAGGCCTATCAGGACGCGGAATCGGTTCTACCTCAGAATCCTCCTCGTGTTCGCGGTGCTCCTGTTGGCGGGAGCCGCCGTCGCGCTCGTACTCGCCTATACGACCAACCGCCGTTCGATCGAGCAAGGCTTCAGCGAGCAGGCGCGCGCCGCCCTCGACGGCATGGTGCGCACTGCGCAGGGGTGGCTCGAGATCGTGGAGAGCCTCCAGAGCCAGGCGCCGCTGGACCGGGACATCCGCCGGTACCTGGTGAGCCGGAAGGCAGGATCGGCTGACGCGATCATCCGACTCGAGGACGCCATCGCCGGGATGCGCGCGAGGATCCCCGCGGTGCGCGTGCTCGAGAACCTGGCCGTCTACCTGGTCGACGAGGACATCCTGATCACGTCGCTCGGCGCCGAGGAGCCCCGGTACTTCTTCGATCGTTACGTGTATGAGGTCGAAAGCGACGCGGAGATCGACAGCCTCGTGCGCGACGAGAAGCGCCCGGCCCTGTTCACGCGCCGGGTCACCTACGAGGGCGCCTTCTCCCTCATCGCGATCGGCAGGAACTCGCGACCCGACCAGCGACGCGTGACGACTATTGCGCACCTGAAGCCTCAGTACCTCCTCCCGGAGCAAGACCCCGGGGAAGGGGCGTTCATCATCTGGAGTCCTGAAGCCGGCCTTCTCGCCTCGCGCGGCGCAGCGATCGAGCCGGACGTCTCGCTTCTGGAACCGGGCCCCGCGACCGGCCGCCGCATCGCGGCGGGAGGACGATGGTTCTATCTCTACACCGCGCGGGACGAGCAGACCGGGTGGATCTTCGCCCACGCGGCGCCGGAAGCGGGTCTCGCCGTCCCGCTCCGACGGCTCGGGCTTCTGACGCTTCTGATCGCCCTCGGTGTGCTGTCCGCGGCCGCTCTGATCGCCTTCCTCGTCACGAGCACCGTGTACCGCCCCGTCGATGCGGTGCTCCACCGCCTCTTCCCCGACAGCCAGCCCGAGGGGCTCGTCGACGAGTTCGAGGCCATCGGCGGCCTGTTCTCCCAGCTCCGGGCGCAGAACGTCCGGCTGAGCGACGTGCTGTCGCACGCCCGGCCGACGCTCCAGGAGCACACGGTGCGGGACATCGTCTCCGGGAGGATTTCCGCCGACGAGATGCGGGCCCGGCTGGAGGAAGCCGATCTCTCCTTCAACCAGCCCCTTTTCACCGTCGTGGTCCTCTCCCCCGGCGGCTCCGACCCCCCGGACCCGGAGCTGCTCGCCCTCATGGGACGGGCGGTGGTGGCGCACGCCCGCGCACTCCTCGGGGGATGGACGAGCGGGATCGCAGAGACTGACGACGAGAAGTTCGTGGTGCTGATCAACCACGACGATGCCCCGGACCAGCGCGCCAGGATCCGCACGCTGGTCCGGGAGATCCAGGAATCCGTCCACCGGCAGCTCCACGTCGTTCTCACCGGCGTCGTGGGCTCCGCGTGCGGCTCACTCGCGGAGCTTCACCGCTGCTACCGCGAGGCGGTCCGAACGCTGGAGACCGCACACCTCTGGCCTCCGGGAGTCCTCGTCACGGCTGAGGATGCCGCGGTGGAAGGCGAGGAGGCCAGTTACACCTATCCCGTGGAGCGGGAACGGTCGATCATCAACGCGGCCGTTGCCGGCGACTTCGACTACGCGACCCGGGGCATCGTCGCCGTGCTGGAGGCGAACCTCGTCGGCAGGTCCCTGCGGGCGGACGCCTGCGGGCATCTGCTCACCGCCGTTGCGGGAACGATCGTGCGGATCTGTCACCGGCTCCACGTGAAGCCGGACGGGCTGCTCGAGCCTGGCCGGGACATCTACGACACGATCGCGGGCACCCAGGGCTGGGAGGAGCTGAAGCGGGCGGTAGAGTCGATCTGCTCGGCCATCGCGGCCACGATCGCCCGGGAGCGCAAGCAGCACGACGACCGTCTGCGGGACCGGTTCCGCGAATACATCCAGGGGAACTACCAGCGCAACATCTCCCTGTTCGACATGGCCGAGGCGTTCAGCCTGACCCCGTCCTACCTGTCAGAGCTGTTCAAGGAGCGCATGGGGGAGAACTACATCGACTACCTCACCGCCTTCAGGATGGAGGTCGCCCGGAACCTTCTCACGGGCACGTCGGCGAAGGTGAACGACGTCGCCACCGAGAGCGGGTACGCGAACGTGACCTCCTTCATCCGGGTCTTCAAGAAGCACGAAGGGGTGAGCCCCGGAGCCTACCGAGCGCTCCACCAGCGCATCGAGGGCTGAGCCTTCCGCCCCTAGGCGGCCGGATGGCCGGATTGTCCTCCCGGACCGGCCTGTCACTTTTCCGGATTCCGAAGGCGCGCACGCGATTCCGGAAACATGGCGATGTACAACGCCCGGGCGATGCCGCAGGATATGCGTCGTGCTGTACCGCGATCGGGCCGCTCGTGCCTCGACAGTTCCCCGGAAGCTCCCTTCCAAAACCGGGCAGAACGTCTACCTGTACCTGATGCTGGTGCCCGTTGTCGCCTACTACGCGATCTTCCACTTCGTGCCCATGTACGGGCTGGTGATGGCCTTCCAGAACTTCAAGCCGTTCAAGCGCGTGCTCGGGAGCCCGTGGGTGGGATTCGAGAATTTCCGGGTCCTGTTCACCGGCCCGTACTTCGTCCGGCTGCTCCGCAACACCCTGCTGCTCAACCTCTACGATCTTGCCTTCGGGTTCCCCGCGCCGATCGTGCTCGCCCTCGTGTTCAACGAGATCGGCAACCTCCGGTTCAAGAAGGTCACCCAGACCATCTCGTACCTCCCGTACTTCATCTCCATCGTCATCTTGACCGGCTTGGTGGTGAACTTCCTTTCGCCAAGCACCGGGGTGGTGAACGCCATCATCAAGGGCCTCGGCGGCACGCCCGTGTACTTCCTTGCGGACCCCCGGTACTTCCGGCTCACCTACACCATCATGAACATCTGGAAGAACGTGGGGTTCGGCTCCATCATCTACATGGCCGCCCTCGCCGGCATCGACCCCCAGCTCTACGAGGCGGCGGTGGTCGACGGCGGCAACCGCTGGAAGCAGGCGGTGCACATCACGCTGCCGGGGATCGCGCCGACCATCATCATCATGCTGATCCTGCGCATGGGACAGATGCTGTCGGTCGGCTTCGAGTCGATCGTCAACCTGTACAACCCGGCCATCTACGAGACCTCCGACGTCATCAACACCTATGTCTATCGCGTTGGACTGCAGGGGTCCGGCTACTCGCTGGCCACCGCCGCGGGCTTCTTCCAGTCCGTCGTCAGCCTCGCGCTCGTCGCGGCGGCCAACGAGATCAGCAAGCGGGTCTCGGACACGCACCTATGGTAGCGGGAGGACGACCGTGAACGTGGCGTTGTCACGGGGCGAGCGGGTGTCCGTGGGCTTCTGCTACGCGGTGGTGGTCCTGACGTGCGTCGCCACCCTGTACCCGTTCGCGTACGTGCTGTCCGCCTCGGTGAGCGACGGGGACGCGATCCTCGCCAACCGGGTGTTCCTCTGGCCGATCGGCTTCTCGCTGCGGTCGTACGTCGAGATCGTGGACTACCCGTACCTGTGGCGGAGCTTCGCGAACACCCTCTACGTGACGGTGGCCGGCACCGCGGTCAACCTCCTGGTGACGATCCTCGCGGCCTACCCCCTGTCGAAGGAGCGGCTCGCGGGGCGCGGCCTCATCATGTTCCTGATCTCCTTCACGATGTGGTTCTCGGGGGGCCTCATCCCCCTGTACATGGTGTTCAAGCTCCTCGACCTCACCAACAAGCTCACCGCCCTCGTCATCGGGTTCGCGGCGAACTCCTTCTACATCATCCTCCTCCGCACGTTCTTCAAGAGCATTCCCCCCGGCCTGGAGGATTCCGCCCGGATCGACGGGGCAAACGACTTCGCGATCCTCGTGCGGATCGTCCTCCCCCTGACGCTTCCCGCGCTGGCGACCCTCGGGCTGTACTACGCGGTGAGCCGGTGGAACGGGTTCTTCTGGGCCATGGTGCTCATCACCGAGAAGGAGAAGCGCCCGCTCCAGGTCCTGCTCCGGGAGATGATCATCCAGGCGAAGTTCGAGAACGAAATCGAGTCGGTGCTCCAGGATTCCCGTTCCCGGCTGGTGCCGGAGAACATCAAGTACGCGGCGATCACGGTGGGCACGGTCCCCATCCTCTGCGCCTACCCCTTCATCCAGCGGTACTTCGTCAAGGGGGTGATGGTGGGGGGAATCAAGGGATAGGGGTCCGGTGGGAGAGAGCGTCATGGTACCGGCCGGTACCTGCGCATAGACGACAGGCCGGCGGCTTGTCGGCTGCTACCCCGGGGAGCCGACGACGCCGGAATAGGGAGGTGGAACGTGATGAGTCGAAACGTGCGAATGGTGGCTCTGCTGCTCCTTGCAGCGGCGCTGTTCACGGCGTCACTCGGCGCCACGGGAAAAAAGGAGGAGGGCCCGAAGGCGCCGGCGGGAGTGGCCCCGGCGGCAGTGGCCCCGGCGGCTGCGGCTTCCACGGGCGGAGGCGCCCTGACGCTTCCCGTCGTGCCAGCGGTCCTGGAGATTACGGTGTGGAAGCAGAACCATGGGAAGGTCGACTACACCGACAACATGGAGATGTGGAACCGGGCGGCCGAGCGGACCAACATCCGGGTCCGGTTCAAGACCATCCCCGCGGGGACCGCGGAGGACGTGAAGCGGGGGCTGGCCCTCGAGGTCGCGGCCGGTGCGAACCTCGACGTCTATTGCGGGGACAAGGCGGACCTCAACGAGCATGGAGAGGCCGGCGCCTTCCTGGATCTCGAGCCGCTGGTCCGGCAGTACGCGCCGACGATCAAGAAATACCTGCTCGACGACAGAGGGGCGCGTGAGCTGGTGGTCTCGAACTCCGGCAAGATGTTCGTTGTCGCCCAGATGGCGGCCATCAAGGCGAAGACCGGCTTTCTGGTGCGCAAGGACTGGATGGACAAGCTCAAGCAGAAGGTACCGGTAACCCCTGACGACTGGGTCGCGATGCTGCGCGCCTTCCGGGATGGCGACCCAAACGGCAACGGTCGGGCTGACGAGATCCCGTTCTTCGTGCGGACCGTGCTCGACGACATCTGGTCGTGGGGCACCGCCTTCAACGCGGAAACCTACCGGGAGAACGAGTGGGCGCTGCGGGACGGGAAGTTCATCTACGGGGCGACCGAGCCGCAGTTCAAGGAGTTCCTGGTCTTCGTGCACGGGCTGTACAAGGACCGGCTGCTCGACCAGGAGTACCTTACCCGGCCGGCCACGTTCCGCGACGACGCCATAAAGAACAACATCGGCGGATCCACGCACGACTGGTTCGCGAGCACCTACACGCGCGTCGACAAGTACAAGAAGGACGTGCCGGGACTGGCGCTGCTGGGGGTGGCCCCCCCATCGATCCCCGGCCGCTCCAAGCCGTACACCCGGATCCAGATGGAGACCGTGCGGGAGCAGGCCTGGGCGATCTCCGTGAAGAACAAGCACCCCGTGGAGACCATCAAGTTCATGGAGTATGTCTTCAGCGACGAGGGGATGATGCTCTTCAACTTCGGCATCCCCGAAAAGCACTACAACCCGGCGAACAACCAGTACACGGACCTCATCCTGAAGTACCCCGACGGGCTGAGCGAGGCCATCAACAAGCTCGGCTCCGGCAACTTCCCCTACCGGCAGCACCCGGACTACGAGCGACAGTTCGGCACCGCCGAGGCTTACACGGCCCGGGCCCTGTATGAATCGCTGATCCTGCCGGTGTTCCCGCCCATGCGGTTCCCTGAGAAGGACGCGCTGCGCGTCGCCGATCTCCGGGAGTCGTGCCGGACCTACCGGGACGAGATGGTGAACAAGTTCATCGTGGGAACGGAGCCCTTGGAGAAGTTCGATGCCTTCGTTGCCCAGCTACGGAAGATAGGCGCCGCGGAGCTTGAGACGCTCTACGCTGACGCCTACAAGCGGTACCTGGCGCAGAAGTAGACCGCGGAATGCAGGGGAGAGCCACGGACAGCGGCTCTCCCCCTCCGCGCCCAGGCGACCACGGAGGCGCGATGCTGGAGCACGAGGAACGACGGGATCTCTGCGGGACCTGGGGCTTTGTGCCCGGATCGCTCAAAGCCGAAAACGTCTTCGATCGTCTGCGGCCGGACTCCCCGCTGGCATGGGGCCCGGTCGCCGTCCCCTCCTGCTGGAACGGCTCCCGCTGGATGAGCATCGTGGGAGAGCCGTACGCAACCGACGGCTGGGCCGCGGGCGCCCCGGCGTTCAAGGACCACCGTGGCGTGGGGTGGTACCGCACGTCGTTCACGGTACCCCCGGCCTGGGCGGACCGGCGCATCCACATCCGGTTTCTGGCCGTCGCGGCCCGGGCGAAGGTCTGGCTGAACGGCTCGCTCGTTGGCGAGCACCTCGGCGCCTACGCCTCCTTCACGATCGACCTGACCGGGCATATAAAATCCAGCTCGGAGAACCGGCTCGTAGTGCAGGTGTGGGGCAAGAACTGCTTCTACCCGGATGACGAGCGACGGTTCGACGAGGGCGGCCACCACCTCTTCGTCCCCGGCCGGACCGTCGAGATCCCGGTGGGAGAATCGCTGGACAACGCGGGGATCTGGCAGCCGGTGGAGCTGTTCGCCACGGGGCCCGCGTACATCGAGGACATCGACGTCGAGGCCGGGCTCGAAGAAGCGGAATCCGCGGACTGCCGGCGGGATGGACGGATCCTGGCCCGAGTCCGCATGGCGCGGGCTGGGGTGGAACGGATTCCGGTGGACGTGACCCTCGCGCTCGTCGAGCGCGCCACGGGGCGGGAGGTGCGGAAGGAGACGAAGCGCACGCACCTGCCCGACGAGCGCACCGTGCTCACCTTCCGGTGGCCGTCGCTCGCGGTCGCGGCCTGGAGCCCCGAGTCCCCGACGCTGTACGAGCTTCGGCTCGCCGTGGAGCATGACGGGGAGCGCTGGCAGACCGCCCGGCTGCCCGTGGGGTTCAAGCGGTTCGAGATCCGTAACGGGACCTTCCACTTGAACGGGGACCCATACTTTCTCCGCGGCGCGGGCACCCCGGCCCATCCGTTGATCCCGAGCGATGGTCAGTACATCGACAGGTTCCTCGGCCTCTGCAAGGAAGCGAACCTCAACGGCGTCCGCTTCCACACGGAGCCCCCCTCGCAGTCGTGGCTGGACGGCTGCGACCGGGCCGGCCTGCTTGTGATCTACGAGTTCGCGCTCATGCAGCAGGCACCCGCTGCCGGCGCCACCCGCCGGGAGATCCGCGACCTCGTCCACCAGGCGAAGCACCATCCCTGCCTCGCCCTCTACTGCCTGTCCAATGAGTCCGATTTCCTTCCCGGATTGGCGGGGATGAGCGGCTACCCCTCGATGAGGGAGTACCTTGCGGACCTCCGGGAGGCGGTGCTGGAGGAGGATGCCTCCCTCCCGGTCTACCACAATGCCGGCTACACCTATCACGAGGACGGCGATGTCAGGGACTGGCACATCTATGGGGGGTGGTACGACAACAGTATCTACTCCTTCGAGGCCATCATGCGCGGGCAGGCCATGATGGAAGCCCTCTCGCCGCGCGAGGGCGTGTCGATGGCGCCGGGCGGCCTGGTGGACCGACGGAACCGGAAGTTCCGCGCCGACGCGCACAAGCCGGTCATTCTGACCGAGTTCGTGGCCGCCTACACCGCGGACGACGGGCACCTGTTCCAGTACCCGCTGAAGGTCCGAAGGATCGGCCGCTCCCCCGATCCCGGCAACTCCCGAAGCCTCTGGTTCCAGGCGTTCCTGCTGCGGGAGACCGTGGAGATCATGCGGCGGGCAAGGGACGGGACGAACCGCCTGTGCGGTCTCATGCCCTTCGCGCTGTTCAACTGGTTCTTCCATCCTCTCGAGACCGATCGGCTGGCGCCAAAGCCCGCCATCGCTGCCCTGCGCGACGCGATGGAGCCGTTGCACCTGAGCATCCGCTGCTGGAGCCGGCACCGGTTCGGCACCGACGCGCTCGCCGCCGAGTTCTTCCTCATCCACGACGACGCCACGCGCCGGCGGGTGGAGCCCGGCGAGGTGGGCTACCGGGTCGTCACCGACGCCGGGGCGGTCGTGGCCGAGGGACGGGTCGCAGCGGCGAGCGTCTCCTACTACGAGGTCGCCATGGTGCCCCTGCGCGTGGCGCTCCCCGACGTCCCGGGCGAGCGGATCGTCCCCGCGCGTCTGGAGGCAGAATGGAGATCGGGCGGCGGGGTGGTCTCGCGCAACATGGTGGATTTGCTTCTGGCCCCCGCCCGCCTCCGCCCGATGGCGAGGCTACCGGCGTCGGATCGCTCCGCGCACGCCCGGGTGTGGCTCGTAGATACCGGGGAGCGGGCTGCCTCGGTGCTGGCCGCGCTGGCCATCCCCAGCCGTTGCCGCGCGGAGCTGCCCCCCTCGCCGGACGGGCTCGACCTTCTCGTCATCGGACCTGACATGCTCCCGTGCCTCGGTCGCGACGACCTAGCGCGATTGCGGGCCCTGGCGAAGGCGGGCCTCACGGTGCTCGTGCTCGAGCAGGACGTCTACGATCCGAGCCGTCCCCCCATCGTCATCGACTGGGTGGACGGAGCGCCGCTCCGCATCATGCGGGAGGACGACCATGTCGACGACTTCGTGCACCTGCCGGATGCCGACTCTCCGATCTTCGACGGGCTTGAGCCCGAGCACTTCCGGATGTGGAACGGCAACACGGTGATCGTCAGCAGCTACCTCCGCCAGGGCGACGAGTCCAACCACCGGCAGGCGAAGACGCGCTTCGGCGCCCGCGGCGGCTACCGCGTGCGGAAGCTGGAGTGCGTCAAGAGCTGGGCCGAGTGCTTCAACTTCCTCCGCGACGACGCGCTGATCGAGGTGCCGCTGGGGGCCGGTCGGGTCGTGTTCTCCCAGATCGAGGCGACGAGACGCTTCGGCGACGACCCCGTGGCGACGATCTATATCGGGAACCTGCTCCGCTATTGCCTGGGCCAGCGGACTCAGAGCACTCCGGATCGCTGAAGGAAGGCGATGCCGCTGACGATGCGTTCGAGCGGCTGGATCTTCCGTCCGTATTCCAGCACCCGGAGGGTGGCGTCCCGAAGGTAGGGAACGAGACCCGCGAAGTCGATGGCTCCCTCTCCGGGGACCTGGTGATCGTCCAGGCCGGTGCAGTCGTGGAGGTGCAGCCCGAGGAGCCTCTCGCCGTGGCGCGCGAGCAGCGCGTTCCGCGCCACGAATCCCAGCCCGGTCTGCACCTCGACGTGCCCGGTGTCGTACCACAGCCCGATCGGCAGATCGCCGAGATGGTCGAAGAGGCGGTCGTACTCCTCAAGGAGGGGGATCCCGTAGTGGTGATATGGGGTTTCCAGCCCGAGGCGCACCGGCAGGCCCCGTCGAGCGATGAAGCCGGAAAGCTCGAGGAGGCTCCGCTCGCAGGCTTCGAGGAACGGTGTGTTGAGCCTGCGACGCTCCTTCGCGAAGCGTGTCCGCGCCGTCGCGAAGTCGCCGGAACCCGCCCGGCCCGCGCGGAACAGCTCGATCACCGGCCGCTCCAGAGGCTCTAGGCCGGAAACGGATCCCGCGTGGACCACGACCGCCTCTGCGCCGACCCTGCAGGCGGTTTCGATGCTCCGCTGCGCGTAGCCGACGGCCAACTTCCGCTCGCCCTCGTCCGGAGAGGATAGCTCGGGCTCCGGCTGTCCGGGGGTCTCAAGCCGCGGGCAGCAGTTGTGGACACTCGCCACGGTAATGACGCCGCGGTCGATGAGGGGGAGCAGCTCCTCGAGGACTCGCTGGCTGACGCGGCCGTTCAGCTCCAGGCGATCGACGCCGATCCGCTCGTATTCACCGAGGAAGCTCCCCATGTCCGTGAAACGGTCGATGTTGAAGGTGGTGATCGCAACGCGTGCGGGCATCGTTCGTGGTACCGGTGCGGTCATCTTATCGGAGGCCCGCGGGAGGCGCTACAGTCCGGCCGCGTCGATGACGGAGGAGACGGAGCTGGCCGAGGCCGCGAGGCTCGACTCGTCCTCAGCTCCACCTGCCCCAAGGGAGGGCTCATCCGGATTGACGCTGAGATGGCTCAAGAGTTGGTGTTGGGCTGGCTGCGCGACATCGCGTCCAACGGCGAGAGGTTCCGGGAGCTGGAGGCCCAGGGGCAGGGAGCGCATTGGGCGGAGCGGGTGCGGGAATCCATCGAGAAGAGCATCGTCGGACTGGAAGAAGCGCGGAAGGACACGGAGGGGCGGCGTGGTCTGGTTGTCCAATCTATCGCTGAGTTTGAAAGCCTCATCTCCAAGGACAAGAGCTTCTTTTCAGAATACCTGGGCCGGATCCAGGAGATTCTCAAGAAGACCGGGGACGATAGGAAGATCGCCCTCGCGGGCCGTTCGAGTATGTTGGTCTTCGCTCGGGGAGCAGAGACTGAGTCGAACTGGCCCTCCAGGGGTAGCGCCAAGGAGGGCCAGTTGTGTCTCTGCGTCATTTCTCGGAACGAGGGAAATGGTCCGATGCCCATTGGAGAAGCACAGCAGGAGCGTACAGCCTCGAACGAGAAAACTACTGGCTGCGCCACTCCAGTCTATCGTACACATCCTTCCTGTGACAAATCCCCAGGATCAGGATGTCCATGCTCTCAATTTCAAGAACAATCCTGCAGTTCCCAACCCTCAGCTTCCTGTAACCTTTCAATGTTCGTTTCAACGGCTCTGAGTACTTCTCAGGGGATACCAAGAGCTTCTGCTCGAGGGCGGTCTTGATTCGTCTTTGGATGGTCTGGTTGAGTTTGGGAGTATCTTTCGCTTTGACGTCAGGGTGATACCGGAGGCGGTAGGGCACCGCTATCCCCAGACTTCCGTGTGCGTCAAGGTTCTGCGCCCGGCCAGCGCCGAGACGCGCTCATCCGCAACGCGGACAAGGACAGCATCCTCATGTATTTCCAGAGCTTCCCGAACCAGGTCCCGGGTCACCATGGACAGAGACAATCCTCTCTCCTGAGCCATTCGCTCGATCAGGCAATAAATCGGCTTCTCGAAAGCAACGTTGATGCGCGGATTTTTGGTAGGCATGACGGACCTCCAACTGTAAGTGTAACACTTCTGAGACACCCCTGACAAAAGCCCGACGAGGATCAGATAGTCAGAAGCGCAGGCAATCTCCTCGATCTTGCGTTCGTAGCAGTAGGTTCTAAGCGCGTCCAATAGGGGGAGCAGAACCGGCCAGGCATTGGAGGCAAGCTCTGGTGCCTATTTTTTTGTATCCGCATGGTCATCATGTTCATCCTGCGCGCAAGAGCTGGCCTCTTGGGCCATCCGTTTTTTAATGTCGAAGGGTGGCTTGAAGGCCGGAACTACCTGGTCATCTTTGAGCGCCGAGCCGGGCATCACGTCTCGTATCGCTGCTTCGCCTTGGTCCGCCTCCTCTCGGCGTAACCCAAGGCCCGCCGGTAAGCCCCTGCCAAGGCGTCACTTGCGCAGCAAACCAGAATGGGGTACGTTTTCTTTTCCAAGTTCTGGTAAGAAGCGTAGGTGGATGGTGGGAAGCGATCGGCGAACGCCATTCCCCCGCGCCAGGGGGATGACCTGACTCTCCTGCTCGTTTCACCCTGCCGTGACGCGGGGAGAAAGATCACCAACGGTTTCAAGTTCTCACAGTTGACGCTGCCCGTCCTGGCCTCACTCACGCCGCCGGATGTCGAGGTACGCGCGGTCGATGAAGACTTCGCCGACATCGACTTCTCAAGATCCTACGATCTGGTGGGCATCACCTGCATGACCGCGACGGCGAGGCGGGCGTATCAGTTGTGCGGCCTCTTCCGCGCGCGGGGATCCACGGTCATTCTGGGCGGCATCCATCCCACGGTCCTCCCGCAGGAGGCCATCCAGCATGCCGACGCTGTCGTCATCGGTGAGGCCGAGGGCTGCTGGGGTGCCCTCGTCGACGATTTCCGCCGGGGCCGCCTGCAGAAGTTCTACCAGAGCCTGTACCCGGATCTGAGCCATGCGCCGCTCCCCCGACGAGACCTCGGTATCGACCGGACCGTCTTCAACACCGTCGGCCTGGAGACCACCCGGGGGTGCCCGTACAACTGCGAATTCTGTTCCGTAACCGATTTCTACGGGCCCCAGATCCGCCACCGTTCCGTGTCGAGTGTGGTCGAGGATGTCAAGCGATCCGGCTCGAAGCTCTTCATGATCACGGATGACAACGTGACTGGTCACCCCTCGTACTCGCGGTCGCTATTCCGGGCGCTCGAGCCTCTCGGTATCACCTGGGTCGGGCAGAGCTCCATCAAGCTGGCCCAGGATCGCGAACTTCTCGAACTGTGCCGGAAGTCCGGCTGCGGAGTACTTTTTTTTGGACTCGAATCAGTCTCGACCAGCGGTATGCAGAGCCTGCGAAAATCCTACCAGTCTATCGAAGAAACCGAGGAGGCGATCAGGATCATCCAAGACCACGGGATCGCATTCCACCCCTCGATCGTCCTTGGCCTGGACACCGACACGAAAGGGATTTTTGACGATACCCTCGGGTTCCTCAGCCGCAACCGGATCCCGTCCGCCACCGTGAACATCATGACGCCCTATCCCGGGACGCGTGTCTACCAGCGGCTCAAGGTGGAACAGCGGCTCTTCTCGAACGACTGGTACTATTACAACCACAAGTGCGTCGTCTTCAAGCCGAAGCACTTGACCCCGGATGAGCTTCGGGAGGGATACCAGCACGTCATGAAGAACTTCTATTCCCTCTCGGGTATCGCACGCCATTTCGCCTGGTCCCTGGGGATGACGCCCGTGATCCCAAAGCGCATCCTGTTCTTTCTACTCTGGAACATCGCCCATCGGACACTCCACACGCAGATCGACGGCGTGCCTGATCCCTCGGACAGCGCTGCAGCGACCACGGCACCCCCCGACCTCCTCATACGCCAGCCCCCGGTGTCGTCTATACTATAAGCGGGGGCGCGATGAACCTGATGAGGATCGACGTAGGGACCACCGGGTGTGCCGGCGCCGGTGCAGTACCGCGAGCACTTGTACCGGGTCAGGGGAATCGGCGCCCGCTGGCCATCGATCTCAAACTTTCGCAGATACAATCTCTTGAAGAGATACGTTCCTACGAATATCTCGTCCAGGCTCCTGCTATCGGTGCCGTGAACCGAAAAGCAACTCAGTTGGGCTTGCATCCTTCTGTTGATGTGGGTCACTTCATTTGATGAGCGCCTACGACTGAGCGCTTGGCAGCAAAGCTCGGGCTTCGGGTCAAGAGGAGATAAAGGAAGCGGCCCCTTCCTGAGGCCGCTTCCTAATTTCTTTACATATACCCTAATTTCCCGAACAAGTTAGTAACTATGTTTTCGCGTCAAGCTTGATCCCGAAGGCAGCAAAGATATCTTTCTGCGTTCTGGACACTTCGCTTAGAGCTTTCTTTTTTCCGAACATAATCTGCTTGAGCTTTCTCAA
>JAPLSM010000324.1 GCA_026398635.1 Spirochaetota bacterium
AGCACGAAGACCGGACTGAAAGTCTCTTGCCGTCTGGACAAGAGGAAGTATCCCGTAGGGAAGACGGTCACGGATTCGGAGTGGGCATCGATATACGTAGTCCGCGATGAGTTCCATGGCGATTGGAACTACACCATTCGCCCCAATCGACAAACGTAACTTGATATACTAATTTATGCGCGGCTCCTAAAGTCCTCGTAGCTCACCAGGGAGTGGGCGATGGCGAGCTCGAGGACCCGATAGAACACCATGCCGAGGTTGCCGAAGCGGCGGCGGTTGATGCGGAACAACTCATCCGGGTAACTGGCCAGAAACATGGCATCCACCGAGCCCTATGCTCCGGTTGAATGGATACCCCAGAAGTCGCTTATCAATTTCCCGAGCGATCCCGGCCCCGATTGAATGCGCTCTGGACGGCAGCGGTGAAGCCGTTTACACTCATCCGCTATGGAGGAATCCATGAAGACAGCATGTGCCGTGCTCATCCTCGTCGTCCTTGCCCTGGCTCCGTTGTGCGCGCAAACCACCGCGGACAACTCCGGCCTGCCGCCCCAGCCGTACCGGACCGGCTTTCTCACGGGCTGGATCATCGATCTCGTGGGATACGCGCTCGTCGTGACGGGAGGGGCGATCACTTTCATCGCGCCGGACGCCACCATGCCGCTCTTCGGCGTCGGCACGCTCACCATGACCATCGGCGGCATTGTTCAGAACGTCTACCTCAGAAAATTCCAAGCCGCGCTCAACGCTGCGGGCGCGGGAGTTCCGGACAACGCGGGGAAATCTTCGTGGACCCTTACGTGGATCAGCGTCGGATGCATCTCCGGGGCTGCCGTCGTGGGAATCACCCAGCTGGCCGGGGATGATGCGTCGCCGTGGGTCTCGTTCGGGCTCATGGCAGGCGCCCTCATCTGCGAAACCGTCAACATGTACACCGCGCGTACCAAATGGGCGGGGACGCTGAGCAAGGCCAACCAGGCCACGCCCCTTTCTGCTCTGGATGTCAACCCGGAAATCGGCATCGGGTGGAATCCGGAGACGAAGACCGTTGACTTCAGGCTCGCGCTCGATATCACGCTCTGACAGATCCCGGGCCGACGATTGCACAATCGGGGGGTTCATCCCGGGCTGGATAACCCCCCGCACCTCCACCGCCGCGCGTACTCACGCGGCGTGCAGCCCATCACCTGCCGGAACTGGCGTGAGAACTAGTTCGAGTCGCTGAAGCCCACGCGGAAGGCGGCTTCGGTCACGTTGCAGTCGCCCGCGTGTAGCAGGTCGCACGCCCGTGTCACCCGCAGCTGCGTGACGTACCTCATGGGCGGCATGCCGGTGATGCTGGTGAAGGCCCGCAACAGGCTGCTCGGCGACAGGTGGGCGATGCGCTCCAGGTCGCCAGCCCGGATCTGCTCGGCGTAGTGCTGCTCGATGTAGCTGAGCACCGCGCCGAGGCGGATCAGGGGCCGGGAGGTCTCCCCCCGCATGGCCCCGTAGGCGCGCGAAAGGCGGCACACGAGCTCCATGAGCAGGGTCGTCGCCATAAGCTCGTAGCCGGGGGTGCGCTGGCGCAGCTCGTCCTCCAGCTCCGTGATGACCTTCGATACCTGCGGGAGCATGTCGGGGTCGAGGTGCAGGTGTCACCTCGCATTTTATCTGAGGTGAAAGCAGGGAGTTGATCTCAAGCTCGACAGGACCGAAGGAGAGGGAGTTCACGTTCTTCTGACCGATAAAGAGAACGGCGACCGAGGCGGATGGACCATCTCGGTCGCCGAATACCCCAGAGCAGGTCGGTCTGTCTGGTACTCTCAGTGTCGGTCGATTTCACCCTTCTCCGAAGAGCCGGGAAAACCTATCCCTGGGAGCGTCCGGCGAAGTGTCCGCGGTGCCGAGGGGTGCATCTGTGGGGTCACGGGTACGTGGCCCGGTACTTCGACGGGGAGCCCGAACGGCTGTGGATGAAACGATGGCGATGCCCGGACTGCAACGCGGTGCACGCGATGAGGCCGAGCACGCAAAGGAAGGAGGGCGCCGATCCCGCGCTCCCCGATGCGCCGAAGGACCAGGAGATCGGCGTGCTCTCGCGCAGGAAAGCCTGGGCGCGGCTGCTGGCCAAGGTTCACGAGCTGGACTTGATGGCCTGCCCCCGCTGCGGCAGCAGGATGGCGGTGATCGCCGTCATCGTCGATCCTGCGCAGATCCTCAAGATCATCGTCTGCCTGGAGCGTCACGGTCGCGGACCGCCTCCACTGGAGTGATCAGGCAGCCAGATACGGTTCCCATGTGGCGGCGGAGTCGGCGGGAGCTGCTCCGTGAGGGATGAGCATGCTCGGAGGCATCGATCAGGCGTTCGATCCTGACGCTTCAATCCCCGGTGCATGTCCCGTGCCCCACGTAGTTCCGCAGTGGATCGTCGAGGGCGGGGAATCGGGGTCGCCGGCGACGCGAGGGGCTATAAAGTCGCTTTGGGGGTATCCATTTAACCCTAATTTCCCGAACAAGTTAGTAACTATGTTTTAGCGTCAAGCTTGATCCCGAAGGCAGCAAAGATATCTT
>JAPLSM010000280.1 GCA_026398635.1 Spirochaetota bacterium
AGATCGTAGCGCTCCCTCCGGTCCTGGTCCGCCTCGCTGCGGGCTTCCTGGAGCTGGCGACGCCAGAGATAGACGGCCAGACCCGCGAGCGCGGCCACGGCCATGGCGGCCGCCACGGGCAGGGAACATGCACGCAGGAGGAAGAGCGCGACGAGGGTCGGCAGGATGTACGCGGGACGGGCCGCGAGGCAGGCGTCGAAGACGGGGAGGGCGAAGGCGAACGCCGCTTCCGGCCAGAACGGCAGCGTAGCGGCGCAGGCTGCCTGGTCCGCGAGGGTCGTCCACGCCGGAAGGGGGAATCTCCATCGCGCGAGGCCCAGGGTGGCGAGGAGCAGAACCAGGATCAGTCCGATCTCGCTCCCAGGCGCGGCCAGCCAGAGCCCGCAGAGCAGGATCACCCCCAGGAGCCGCCACAGGAGCGCCACCGTGCCCGGCGTGATCCTCTGCTGATCCACCCCCTACTCCATCCGGCGTCTCGACCCCACCACGAGGAACGCTATGGCGAACAGTAGCATGATCGCCACGGACAGCACATACCGGCCCGGCGGATCCCCGCGCTGGAGGACGCTCAGGGCGTTGATGAGCCAGTACGGCGGGGTGATCAGCGCAGCTCTCTGCAGGGCCTCGGGCATCATCTCGATGGGCCAGTAGAATCCCCCGATCATCGAGAGCAAGATGATGGCCGTCGAGAGGGAGCCGTAGGCCGTGTCCCGGCGCCCGAACAGGGAGAAGCCCGCGAGGCAGAAAGCGATCGACGTCAGGGAGAAGCAGGCGTAGGCGACGAACTGGAGAAGGGGAGCCCCGAGGGTGTCGCCGTATAATACGATCCCCAGGCCCACGACCACGGCGTTCTGGAGCACGAGAAGCAGGCCATAGGCCAGGAGGGTCTCCCAGAGGTACCGGAGGTAGCTCACCGGAGCGACCGCGATGCGCGTGAGCACTCCGCTCGAGCGGTCGTCCACGACTGAGCGCACCATGAGAAAGGCAGCGTACATGATGACCTGTCCGTAGAAGTGGATGCCCAAGGGCAGTGCCGTCCCCTCCATGCGAGGGATGAAGACCACGCCCACGGGGAGCACGCAGAGTAGCAGGATGTTGAAGGGGCCGCGGAAGCTGCGCTTCAGGGCGAATCGCAGGATCGTCATGCGAGCCTCCTCCTCCCAAGGAGCGTGACGACGAGCGCGAAAAGCGCGGACAGGGCGAATAGCACGCCGATGCACACCGCCACCTCGGACTGCGCGCCGCCTCCGGTCGACGCGATCAAGGCGGTCTGCGCGAGGGAGTAGGGCGTGCCGTAGGTGGCCATGAAGTGCCAGAACGGTCTATCCATGGGCAGCGGAAAGATGAGCCCGCCAAGCGCGGCGGAGCCCCACGCGAACACCCAGCTCAAGGTGATCGCTGGGCCGTAGTTGCGAGCGAGGAGGAGAGTGGCCAGGTTGACGAGCTGAGATAGAAGAGTCGCACCGAGCAGGACCAGGAAGACGACGGCGATGCTCCCCCAGCGGACGCCCAGGGCCAAGCGCGTGAAGGTAACGAGGAGGAAGCCCTGGAGCAGGCTGACGAGCGTGCTCGCGGCGAGTATTCCCATGGCGTGGATCGCGGGCGCGCATGGAGCCGAGTAGATGCGCCACTTCCTCTCCGACAGGAGCGACTCCCTGGTGCCGTCCATGCAGTAGCGCCCGCTGAAGAGCTGGAACATGACGATCATTCCGGTGGCGGCGAAGGCCATCATGTCCGGGGCGCCCTTCAGGTATGAGCTGTAGGCCGTGAGCTTCGCGAAGACAGCGCCAAGGATCGGTATCATGACGAGCGGCATCCCGACCATGATAATCGTGCCCGCGGGTTCCCGCAGCATGCGCAGGAACGAGAACCGGATGACGAGCAGAAGCTTCCGGGCCGAGCCGTTCATATCTCCCCTCCATCGCGCAGCTTCTTGCCCGTGAGGGTGAGGAAGACGTCCTCCAGCGTCGGCTTGTCGGAGCGGATCGACCTGACCCCGCCCGCGCCTTGCCCGCAGGAGATGATCCGGTCCAGGTTCCTCGACCCGGCCTCGGAGAACACGTGCAGCATCTTTTCCTGGCAGGTCACCCGCTTGACGCCGGAGACCCGGCCGATGTCCTCCACGACTGCCGGCGTCGGCTCCCCGACCTCGAGGATCACGTGCTCCTCGTACTGGATGCGCGCCACCAGTTCGTCCACGGTGCCTCCGGCGATGATGTGGCCCTGGTCCATGATGAGCACGCGCGAGGCAATGGCCTCGACCTCCTCCATGTAGTGGGAGGTGTACAGGATCGTCGTGCCCCCGTCCCGCAGGGCCCGCACCTTTTCCAATATGTGGTTGCGGGACTGCGGGTCGATGCCCACGGTGGGCTCGTCCATGATGAGGAGCTCAGGGTGGTGCGTGAGGGCGCAGGCCACGTTCAGCCGGCGCTTCATCCCTCCGGAGTACTTCTTCACCCTCTTGTCCGCGTTCTCCGTGAGCCCGACGAACTCGAGCGTCTCC
>JAPLSM010000189.1 GCA_026398635.1 Spirochaetota bacterium
CGCGACACCATCGCGCTGGTGGCCCGGCGGCCCGACGGCGAGGCGATCGACTGGGAGCGCTTCGACCCGCTCGAGGACGCCGCCACCCGGGACCTCATCGCCGGCGGGGGCACCTTGGGGGTGTTCTACGTTGAGTCACCGGCCACCCGGCAGCTGCTGACCAAGATGGGGCGCGGCGACTACCCGCACCTCGTGATCGCCAGCTCCATCATCCGGCCGGCAGCCAACAAGTACATCCGCCTGTTCGTGAAGCGCCTCCACGGCGCGCCGTACGAGCCCCTGCACCCGCTGGTGGAGGGCACGCTCGCCGAGACGTACGGCATCATGGTCTACCAGGAGGACGTCTCGCGCGTGGCCATCGACCTCGCCGGATTCCCCATCGAGGACGCGGACCGTCTGCGGAAGATCCTCTCCAAGAAGGACCGCGAGCTTACCCTGCCCGACTACCGCTGCCGCTTCCTCGCGGGCGGCAGGGCTCGGGGCGTGAGCGCGGAGGTGCTGGAGAAGGCGTGGGACATGATCCTGTCCTTCGACGGATACTCGTTCTGCAAGGCGCACAGCGCCTCCTTCGCGCAGGTCTCCTACCGGGTCGCATACCTCAAGCGGCGTTACCCCCTGGAGTTCATCGCCTCGGTCATCAACAACGGCGGCGGGTTCTACGGCCGGCAGACCTACCTGGATGAGTGCCGGCGGATGGGATTCGCGATCCTGCCGCCCGACGTCAACGCGAGCGGCTGGGAATACACGGTGGAGGGTGCGGGCGGACCGTCGGCCGGCCTGCGCGTGGGGCTCTGCCAGCTGCGGGACATCCGCAGGCCCTTCGTGGACCGGCTGCTGGAGGAGCGCGTTCGGGGCGGGCCATTCGGGGGCTTCCGGGACTTCGTGCGGCGCACGGACCCCCGGCTGGTGGACCTGCGCGCGCTGGTCCGCTCGGGCAGCCTCGACTCCGTGTCGGACGGCTGCACCCGGCCGCAGCTCTTCTTCCGGTTCCTGAACATCGCGAAGGAGGAGGGGCTCGGCCTCGTGCCGCCTATCCCGTCGCTCGTGGGCGACTACCCGGGGCGGGTGAAGCTCGCCGACGAGGTGCGCACGCTCGGCATCGTGGTGTCCCGGCATCCCCTCTCGCTGTTCCGCGGCCGCATCGAGCGCATCGCGCGCCGGCACGGGCTCGGTCCGGTCATCTCGTCGGCCGACATCCCCCGGTACCGGGGCCGGCGGGTCTGGATTCCCGGCATCCTCGTCACGGGCAAGGAGGTGGCCACGAAGAAGCGCGAACCCATGATCTTCGTCAGCTTCGAGGACGAGAACTCCATCTTCGAGACCGTGCTCTTCCCCGACGCCTTCCGGCGCTACTACCCCCTGCTGGACGACGGCTGGGCGTTCCTCGTGTACGGCAGGGTCGACGAGGACTTCGGCGCCCTGTCGATCGGCGTCGAGCGCCTGGTGAAGGTGTCGCGCGGGTCGGGGGCCGGGGCGGGCGGGGAGGCGGGGGATGCAGCCGGTGACGTGGCAGCCCCCGAGCGGCCGCCGGTGTTCGCGTGGTGGAGCGGGGAGGGGGAGGCCGCGGCTGACGACGCCGACGGGGGCGAGGGAGCGGGTTGGGCTGCGGGCGAGCGGCTGGGGCTGGCTGCCGGGTCGTGAGGGCTGCGGTTGATGGCTGTCAGCGTACAAGGTAGACTGCCAATATGAGCCCAACGGTATTCGTGTGGAAGGATACCGGTTTTTCTTCTTCTCTCGAGAGGAAGCTCGGGCGCATGTGCATGTGTTCGGTCCGGACGGGGAGGTCAAGATCTGGCTGGAGCCGGAGGTCAACGTTGCCAGGAACCATGTTTTGTCTTCAGAGCAGCTGAATGAACTGCTGCGGGTTGTAAAGGAGCGCCGAGATGAAATTCTCGAGAGGTGGCATAGCCGCTTCCCCGGTTGAAGTCGCCAATATCGACCAGTTCGGGTTTTGGATAATCGTCGGCGGAAGAGAGCATTTCCTGCCATTCAAGGATTTTCCATGGTTCCGCCAAGCGACTCTCGATCAGATTCTCAGAGTAGAGCTCCTGCACGATGATCATCTGAGGTGGCCCGACCTTGACGTCGATCTCTGCCTCGATTCCATCGAGCACCCGGAATCCTACCCGCTGGTGTACCGTTAGTCGCATCGGGGAGGTTTCCATCAGCGACGTGTACCTGCTGCTGCGGGCGCTCGAGTTCGCGGCAGACCGTCATCGCAACCAGCGTCGCAAAGACAAGGTTGCATCGCCCTACATCAACCACCTGATCATGGTCGCGGACCTGCTCGCGAACAATGGAGGCATCGATGACCCGATCGTCCTCGCCGCGGCGGTACTCCATGACGTGGTCGAGGATGTCGGCATCACATTCGACGACCTCGAAGCCAGGTTCGGCCGCGAGGTAAGGGGAATCGTCGCGGAGGTGACGGACGACAAGACGCTCCCGAAGAGCCTTCGCAAGCAGCGGCAGGTCGAGCACGCTCCGCACCTTTCCGTCCGGGCGAAGCTCGTCAAGCTGGCCGACAAGATCGCCAATGTACGCGACGTCATCGAGCGGCCGCCGGTGCTGTGGCCACGGGAGCGCCGCGAGGGGTACCTGTCGTGGAGCGCCACCGTGGTGGCGGGATGCCGGGGAACGAACGAGGCGCTCGAGCGGTTGTTCGACGAAGAGGTGGCGAGGGGTCGTGCTGCGTTCGCGGCCCGGAAGTCCTGAGGCAGCGCAGCGTTTCCGCATCGGGTCCCGTTGCGAGACCACGGCGTCGTTGACACGGCCGGCGGGGCGCGCAATGGTTGGGCGGGGCGGGGCGCCGTCGTGAGCAGTGGTCAGACGGCAGCCCGCCCGTGGGCGGTTAGCTCAGTTGGTTAGAGCGGCTGGTTTACACCCAGCAGGTCCCGTGTTCGAACCACGGACCGCCCATCAGAAAGCCCCTATTCACGATATGAGTTGATAGAGTTAGCGGTCACTGGCCTTGACTATGCACTGCACTGGTCGTATCCTCTCGGCATCCGAAAGTGAGAGTGAGCTATGAAATGTTTACGCCTGCTTCGTTTCTTCGTCGTCTTCCTTGCCTGCTTACTCTGCTCCTGTACGAAACAAGCTGGGACTGCTGACGGCTTTGACTGGCCGGTATTTCGCGGGCCGGATCACAACGGCCAGTCCCGGGAGACGAATTGGAA
>JAPLSM010000415.1 GCA_026398635.1 Spirochaetota bacterium
GTGAAGGACATCGTGGTCCTGGTGGACCGCGAGCAGGGCGGCGCGGAAGAACTGGCGGCGCACGGGTACGCGCTGCACGCGGTGCTCACCCTCGGCAGGCTCCTCGACGCCCTCGTGCGCCGGGGGGCGGTCGATGCCGCAACCGCGGCCGGCGTGCGGTCCTCGCTCGGGATCGCCTGACGTGCCCGACCTCTCGATCGAGATCGCCGGGGTGCGGCTCGCCAACCCGCTCGTGCTCGCCTCCGGCATCTGGGGCACCACGCCCGAACTGCTCGAGCGCGCGGCCCGGGCCGGCGCCGGCGCGGTCACGGCCAAGACCTGCACGCCCGGCCCGCGCCGAGGCCACCGCAATCCCACGGCCCTCGACTGGGGCCACGGCCTGCTGAATGCGATGGGCCTGCCGAACCCCGGCGCGGAGGAGGAGGCCGGGATGCTCGCCGAGGCCCGGCGCCGGATCAGCCCCCTCGGGGTCGCGCTCATCGCGAGCATCGCGGCCGACACCGTGGAGGGATTCGCCGAAGCCGCGTCGATCGTCTCCCGGGCCCGGCCCGAACTCATCGAGGTGAACATCTCCTGCCCGAACGTGGCGGCCGGGCACGGAGAGATGTTCGCCGCCTCGCCGGACGCGGCCGCGGAGGCGACCCGGGCCGTAAAACGCGCGACGTCGATTCCCTGCCTCGTCAAGCTTTCTCCACAAGTAGCCGACATCGCGGCCGTCGCCCGGGCGGTCGCGGCTGCCGGTGCGGACGGCATCACGGCGGTCAACACCCTGCCGGGCATGCTCGTTGATGCGGAAACCGGCCTCCCCATCCTTGCCAACCGCACGGGCGGCATCTCGGGACCGGCCCTCAAGCCCGTGGCCCTCCGGTGCGTGTACGAGGTCTGTGCCGCTGTGGGTATACCGGTCATCGGCACGGGTGGGGTCGGCACCGGCGTGGACGCGCTCGAGATGATCAGCGTCGGGGCTACCGCCGTGGGCGTGGGCACCGCGGTGGCCGCGGGCGGCGAGGGCATCTTCGCCCGCATCCTCGACGAGATGGGCGGCTGGATGATCGCGCGCGGGTTCGGCAGCCTCGCGGCCATCCGCGGCCGGGCGCATCGCGCGCCCCCGGTCGGCCGGGAATCCAACCTCCCGCCGGTGCCCGGCTGGAGGCCTGCGTGAGGGCCGACCTCCCTCAGCCCGCCCGGATCGTCGAGCGGCTCGTCGAGAACCACCGCACGGTCACCCTCGTGCTCGACACACCGCTCGACTGCTCGCCGGGACAGTTCGCCATGCTGTGGCTGCCGGGACTCGACGAGAAGCCGTTCAGCATCTCGGCGGACGAGCCGCTCAGCTTCACCGTGTCCCGGGTCGGCCCGTTCAGCGAAGCCCTGCACGCGCTCGGTCCGGGCGGCACCGTGTGGTTCCGTGGCCCCTTCGGCCGGGGGTTCGGGGTCGAGACCGGCTGCCGGGAGCCGGTCCTCGTCGGTGGCGGCTACGGTGCGGCGCCGCTCGCGTTCCTCGCCCGGCGACTCCTCGCCCGCCCGAACCGCACCCGGCCGGTCCGGATCCACGCGGTGCTCGGCGCGCGAACCGCGGCCGACCTGCTGTTCACGGGCCGGTTCGCCGGACTCGGCTGCGAGGTGCACCCCGTGACGGAGGACGGCACGGCCGGCCTGCGTGGGGTGGCCACCGACGCGGCCCGTCAGGTGCTCGCGGCCGGGCAGGTGGACCGGCTCTTCGCCTGCGGTCCCGGCGGCATGCTCGACGCGCTCGCCGTCCTGGTCCGCGCCAGGCAGGTTCCCGCCGAGCTTTCCCGCGAGGCGTATCTGCGCTGCGGCGTCGGCGTCTGCGGTGCGTGCGCGCACGGCGACCGGCTCGTGTGCCTCGACGGCCCGGTGTTCGAGGTCGCGCCATGAAGAGCGGCGGGGCAGGCGGCGCGAGGCGCGGGCCGGGGCGACCGTTCCTGCAGGCCGAAGGCCTGACGATCGTCAACGACGACGTACTCCGCACCCGTGCGTTGGCCGAGGGCTCGGTGGATCTCGAAGTGACCTCGCCGCCGTACAACGTCGGCATCGCGTACGGCCGTCACGACGACTGCACCTCGTACGACCAGTACCTCGACTTCAGCCGGAAGTGGCTCACGCGCTGCTTCGCGTGGCTCGCCCCGGGCGGGCGCCTCTGCCTCAACGTGCCGCTCGACAAGAACAAGGGAGGCCAGCAGAGCGTGGGCGCCGACCTCACGGCGATCGCCAAGGATGAGGGCTTCCGCTACCACGCCACGATCGTCTGGAACGAGGGCAACATCTCCCGGCGTACCGCGTGGGGTTCCTGGCGCAGCCCGTCCGCACCGTACGTGATCGCCCCCGTGGAGCTGATCGTCGTTCTTTACAAGGGTGAGTGGCGCAGGACACGCGGGGAGCGCACCACGGACATCGGCCGTGACGAGTTCATGGAGTGGACCAACGGTCTGTGGACTTTCCCCGGGGAGCGGAAGTCGCGCATCGGCCACCCCGCCCCGTTCCCCCTCGAGCTGCCGCGCCGGTGCATCAAGCTGTTCAGCTTCGTCGAGGACACGGTGCTCGACCCCTTCATGGGAAGCGGCACCACCCTGGTCGCAGCACGGACGCTCGGTCGCCGGGCGATCGGCATCGAGCTGGACCCCGCCTACTGCCGTCTCGCCCGGAAGCGCATCGCGGCAGAGGCGGGCCCGAAGCCGGGCCCGAAACCGCGGCCGCCGTCGGACGCGCCTTCGCGCCCTCCCGCCGCCTCGCGCGCGCGCCCCCGGAAGCGCCGCGCTTGATCAAAGACCCGGCTTCGCGCACCATCGGGCCATGGAGCGCGGGGCGGCGATCCGGGTCATCATCACCGGGGGCACCTTCGACAAGCACTACGACGAGGTGAAGGGCGCTCTCGGGTTCAAGGAGACGCACCTGCCCGAGATTCTCACCTTCACCCGGTGCACGGTGCCCATCGAGCTGGAGCTGAACCAGCTCATCGACTCGCTCGAGATGCGGACCCGCAACCGGCTGCAGGTGCTCGAGGCTTGCCGCCGGGCGCCCGAGGACCGCATCGTGGTCACGCACGGCACCGACACCATGGTCGAGACCGCGGAGGTGCTCGGCCGGGCGGCGCTCCCGAAGACCATCGTGCTCACGGGCGCCATGGTGCCGTTCATGGTCACGAACTCCGACGCGGTCTTCAACTTCGGCTGTGCCGTGACCGCGGCGCAGCTGTGCGCGCAGGGTGTGTGGATCGCCATGAACGGCCGGGTGTTCCGGTGGGACGCGGTGCGGAAGAACCGCGACCTCGGTGTCTTCGAGCCGAAGGAGGAGCCATGAACCGTCCCGAGCGCGCCGACCAGCTGTTCCGACAGGGAACCAACTGCGCCCAAGCCGTGGCGTGCGCATTCGCCGAGGACCTCGGCGCCGACCGCGGGCTGACGCTGCGCCTCGCCACCGGCTTCGGCGGCGGCATGGGCCACACCGGCGGCACCTGCGGCGCGCTCACCGGCGCCTTCATGGCCCTCGGTATCGCCTTCGGCATGAAGGAGACCGGCGACCAGGCGGCGAAGGAG
>JAPLSM010000154.1 GCA_026398635.1 Spirochaetota bacterium
AGCGCGGTCCACTGGTAGGCGTTGTTGATGGCCTCCTTGCCCTCGTCGGTCTTGATGAGGGCCAGGAGCGCGTCGACGATCTTCGTGCGCAGGTCCGGCTTCATCGACGGGTGGAACTGCACCCCGTCGTTGGGGATGTTGTCAGATATCTTCAGGACGATGACCTTCTCCATCACGTCGGGGTGGTCCTTCTGGATCTGGGCTCTCGCGTCGACGAAGCAGGCGCCCGCGTCAGCCTGACCGGAGTACACGGCCGTGGCGACGCCCGGGTGGCTCCCGGCATCAACGACCTTGATGTCCGTATCGAGGTTGAGGCCCGCGCCCTTGAGCATCAGGCTCGGGATGATCCATCCGCTCGCCGACAGCGGGTCCACGCGGGCGAAGGTGTGGCCCTTGATGTCGGCAAGCTTCTTGATGCCGGTGTCGGGCCGGGTGATGATCTCGCCCTGATAGAACGCGGCGCCGTTGCGCACGGAGACCAGGGCTGCCTCCGCCACCTTCTGGTCCGCGGCGAGGATGTACGCCGCGGTGGCAAGAGATGCCATGTGCGCCTTGGTCGGCTTCGCCTTCATTGCCTCGATGACGCCGACGTAGTCGGTGGCGATGAAGGTCTTGAAGTACAGCCCCGTGCTCTTGAACAGGAGCTCGGCCACCTTCTGCGAGCCGGCCGAGACTCTCGCCGTGTCCACCGATGGCACAAAAGCCCAGATGATGGGGTTCTTCTCGGTGCCGAGCTCGGCCACGGGGGTGGCGAAGCCGGCCAACGTGCAGGCTGTCACCAGCACAAGGGAAAGGAAAGCGATCCGTCTGATCATGCAGCACCTCCTTGAATGGATAACCTTTTGGAATCGTATACGCGGGACAGTGCGCGGTCAAGAAGTGAGAGACCGGTCGATTCCCAGAGGGCGATTCCGCAGGTTGAGTGGCAGAGCACGCGCATGGACTGCGATGGCTGCCAGGGTGCCGTGAGCATCCTCGGCAGCGGCCCGCCCATGGGACGGCGCTGTGACGGGTACGTCCAGCTCCACCCCCACCGGGCAGTGGTCCGAGCCCACCACACGGGGCAGGATGAAGGCGTCGCGCAGGGCGGGGGCGAGAGCGGCCGAGATCACGACGTAGTCGATCCGCCACCCCACGTTTCGCTCCCGGGAGCGGCTGGACACGTTCCACCATGTGTAGTGGCTGCCCTCCTTCACCAGTTCGCGGAATGTGTCGACGTACCCGCGCGCGAGGATGGAGGAGAAACCCGCGCGCTCCTCGTCGGTGAAGCCGTGCGTGCCCCGGTTCTCCCTCGGCCTGGCCAGGTCGATCTCCTCGTGCGCCACGTTGATGTCGCCGCAGAAGACGACCGGCTTGATGCGCTCGAGCCTGCCGATGAACCTGAGGAACGAACGGTCCCAGCGGACCCGGTAGGGGAGACGGCCCAGATCGCGCTGGGAGTTCGGCGTGTACACGTTGACCACGAAGAGGCGGTCGAGCTCGAGGGTCAGCACCCGGCCCTCGCTGTCGTGTTCCCTCGAGCCCATGCCGGCCCGCACGGAGAGCGGCTCGATCCGGGAGAACGTGGCGGTGCCCGAATAGCCCGGCCGCCGGGCAGGGTTCCAGAACGGGTGCGGGAATTGCTCAAGCACCGGACCCGCCTGCTTGCGCGTCGCTCTGACCTCCTGCAGGCACAGGATGTCGGGGCGCTCGTCCTCGAGGAACGCGAACCCGTCCCGGCGCAGCACCGCCCGGATGCCGTTCACGTTCCAGGACAGCAGCTTCAGACGCACCGCACGCTCATGGCTCGAACCCGGCGACCCGTACCCGGGCGAGGCGCGCGGCCTCTGGCCCGGCTACGCCGGAGAGGAACGCCGGAAGGTCGAACTTCCGACCGACCCGGATCGCCACAACGATTCCCTCGCCGGTGTCCCGCCATCCTCCGCCGAGCAGCAACCTGCGCTTCAGCCACGCCTCCGGCAGCTCGATCCGCCAGGTCTTGTCTACCCGCCTCACGGTCGCCGGCGCCCGATCGTCCCGCAGCCAGGCGGCGATCCCCTCGGCAGCCCAGGGGAAGACGGCGTGCGGCAGGTCGACTTCGAGATCCATGGTGGTGAACACACCCGGCGCGAACCCCGCGGGCGCCGGTCCGTACGCGCGGGAGGCTTCATCGCCCCACTCCCACGCAGTCACCGTGGCGATCGTCTCGCCGTGCCAGAGCGAGACGAGCCGGGTGCCGCACCAGGGTCCGATCAGCGCCTCGCGCACCGACAGCACGGTGTCGACGAGCTCGGGATGCTCCCGGAACAGCCGCCGGGCCAGCCACGCGTCGAGCCACTCGCTTCCGAATCCCGCCGCCTCGGGGGGCACGGTCAGGCGCACGTGCACCGGCGCGAGACGGCGCTTCCCCGCCACCACGCCGGCGAGAGCGGCGGTCGTCCCCGCCATGAGCGAAGCGGCCGCCGGGAGGGGCGTCACCGGCGGAGGCGCCGCCCGGGCCGAGGACTTCCTACCTGCCTCGCGGCCACGCAGCGCAGCTTCGTAGCAGCCCCACAGGGTCGTGCGCGACGGCGGGCCCTGGAGTAAGGCGAAGGGGAAGGGGTGCTCGGCCGGCTTCGCCGCGGCGAGCTCCGCGAGCGCCTCGGGGTGGTCGCGGCACTACTCCTCGATCAGGGGCTGGGCCGGGCGGGCGAGCTCCGCATCGTAGACGCACCCCCGGTCCGCCAGCGTCTCGAGCAGGCCGTGCACCCGGTACCCGCCCAGGGCGGCGAGCTGTGAGAAGATCCAGTCGGTCCAGCCCATGGCCACGCGGAACTCGAAACCGTTGGTCTCGCACGCAGACTTGAGCCGGCCCGAGATGCGGCGCCAGGCGGCTTCGTCGAGCGGCACCGGGTCGAAGGCGAGCGGCGTGAACGGCATGCGCACGAGCAGGCCGAAGCTGAAGATCGTGCGGGGCTGGGCCTCGGCGCGGGAGCCGCGCCGGCGCAGTTCCTTCACGAAGCCCGCGAAGTCGGCGAGGTCGGGCTCGTTCTCGCGGCCCGTAAGGATGAAGAAGAGCTTCAGCTCGCGCACGCCCCGGCGGGCGAGCAGGTCCAGGCAGCGCCACAGGTCGGCGTCGTCGAGCCGCTTCCCGAGGAACGCCCGCATCGACGGGCTGATGCCCTCGACCCCGAGGGTGAACGAGCGCTTGTCCGCTGCCAGCTCGAGGTCCACGAGCCCGGGGGTGCGGGCGAGAATGTCCACGCGCTGGCTCATCGGGTTGACCAGCGCGAAGGTCCGGTGAAACCCCTCGAGCAGGCCGGCGATCCGCGGGTGGGTGTTGAAGTTGAGGCTGGCCACCTCGAGCGTTGTGGCGCCGGTCGCGGCTTTCAGCGAGCGCGCCGCGGCCAGGAGGCCGGCCTCGTCGCCAGCGCGGAATCGGCCACGGTCGCGGCCCTCGAAGCAGAACGCGCACCGCGAGGGGCAGCCCCGGGTGATTTCGAGGCGCGCGGTCCCGTTCTCGGCTCCGGGCAGCAGCGGGACGACGCCGTCGCCCTGGCGTTCCAACGCGCCCGCCGGGGCGCTCGCGCGCCGGACGGGCCGCGACAGGTCGCCGGCCGGCCACAGGCCGTCGACCGCGCGTGCCATCGCCTCCAGGCGATCCGGCTTCGGCCTGCCGCGCGTGTCACGGCAGGCGGCCGCGAGGGCTCCGACCGCGTCTTCGCCCTCGCCGAAGAAAAGCGCGTCGGCCATCGCGTCGCCCGACTCCGTCACCGTGGAGTGCGCGGCCGCCGCGTTCGACCCGCCCAGCACGATGATCGGCCATTCCTCGTCACGATCCCGCGACCAGACCGGCACGTGCGACCGCGCGAGCAGGAAGGGGAGGTTCACCAGTTCGGGCAGGCAGGAGGTGGACACCAGCACCAGGTCGAACTCCTCGATCGTCCGGTGCGACTGCGTGCCGGCCAGCAGGGGCACGCCGTGACGTTCCAGCAGCGCCCGGTCGTCGGGGACGGGCAGGAAGGCGAGATCGACGAATGCCCGCTCGAGACCGCGCCGGATCTCGCGCGCGAGCACGAGGTGCGTGCTCGACCGGTCGACGTCGCGGAAGCTCGAGAGGCGCACGACGAGCACGCGCAGCTCCGCGTCGGCCCACGCCGGGTTGCCGAAGGTGGGGTTGGGGAGGTACAGCAGGCGGTCGCGGAGCAGGTGCCCGTGCTCGCGGAAGAATCCCTCGTGCCGCGGCATGCCGGCCCCACTGTAGCGCCGTCTCGGGGTCGGGTACAGTGCCGCTCCTTGAGTGGCTCCCCGGCGTGCCCTATACTCGCCGCGTGCCGCTCACGATCCTTGCCACCTCCGACCTGCACCTCGGCATGAAGTTCGCCGGCCTGCCCGACGTGCAGGCCGAGCTCGCCGAGGCGCGCTTCGCCTGCCTCGAGCGGCTGGTCGCGACCGCGAACGCGCGTAGGGTCGACCTCCTGCTGGTGGCCGGCGACCTCTTCCACCAGGCCCCGGTGAAGCGCGACGTGCTGCGCGCGGCCCAGTCGCTGCGCGCCTTCGAAGGGCGCCTGGCCGCGGTGCTGCCGGGCAACCACGACCACCTCTCGGCCGGGCCGGATTCCCTGTGGCCGGTGTTCCGCGAGGCCTGCGGCGACCGGGTGCTGGTGCTCGACGAGCCCCGGGCGTATCCCCTGGCCCACTACGACCTCGACGCCTGCCTGTACCCCGGGCCCTGCCGACTGAAGCACTCGGCCGCGAACGCGATCGGGTGGGTGAAGGCCGCGGGCCGTCACGCGGGCTCGCGTCACCACGTGGGGGTGGCCCACGGCAGCCTCGCGGGCGTCTCGCCGGATTTCGACGGCAGCTATTACCCCATGCGCGAGGACGAGCTCCTCGCGGCCGGGCCCGACCTCTGGGTGATCGGGCACACACACCTCCGCCATCCCGAGCACCTCGGCAGGGCGTGCAGGATATTTATTCCCGGCACGCCGGAGCCCGACGGCTACGACTGCGATCACCCGGGAGGCGCCTGGCTGCTGGGGTTCGACGACGGCGCCGTCGCGGCCGAGCCGATCGAGACCGGCGCGTACCGGTTCGTGCACGACGCGCCCGCTTCCCTTTCGGCCGCGGAGCTCGAGGCGCTCGCCGCCCGGCACGCGGGTCCCGACGCCGAGCGCGAGGTGCTGAAGGTGCGCCTGTCGGGCAGGATCGCCCGCGCGGAGCGCGGCCGTCTCGGCGAGACGGCCGAGGCCTTGCGCGCCCGGGTGCTGCACCTCGACTGGGAGGACGACGGCGTGCGCGAGAGCCTCGACCGGGCCGCGGTCGACGCGGCCTGGCCCGCGGACTCCTTCCCGCACCGGCTGCTCTCGTCGCTCCTCGACGATCCCGAGGCGCTGGAGATCGCGAACGAGGCGCTCGAGGAGGCCCGGTTGTGATCCTGCGACGGCTGCGCGTGCACCCCTTCGGCAGGTTCGCCGACCTCGAGGTGGCCTTCGCTCCAACGCTCACCGTGGTGATCGGGCCGAACGAGGCCGGCAAGTCGACCGTGTTCAGCGCGATAAGGGCCGCGCTCTTCCTTCCAGCCAGGCTCGACAAGCCTGACTTCGAGAAATACATCAACAGGTTCCTGCCGGTGGATGGCGGTGATGTGATCCGGTCAGAGATCTCGTTCGCTGCGGCCGACGGGGACTACGTGCTCGCCCGGCGATGGGGCTCGGCACCGGGCTCCGAGCTGCGCCAGCCCCGTGGTGGGCCGCTCGCCGACGAGAAGGCGATCACGACGCGGGTGACCGGGCTACTGCCGGCATCGCCGAAAACGGTGACGTCGGTGCTCATGATCGTTCAGTCGGAGCTCGGAGCCACCCTCGGGACCCTCACGAAGGAGGCTGCCGCGCTGGACGACGTCTCATCGCTGCTGCGCCGGGCGGTGCAGGAGACCGGCGGCGTGTCGGTCGACGCCGTGAGCCGCCGGCTCACCGAGACCTCGACGAAGCTGTACGGTCGGTGGGATCGCGCGCGCGGCGCGCCCGAGAAGAACCGGGGGATCGAGAATCCGTGGGACCGGGGCTTGGGCGAGGTGCTTGCGACGTGGTACGCGGCGGAGCGCCTGCGCGCCGACCTGGAGCGCGCGAACGGATACGAGCGCGACCTCGACGACCTGAACGGAAGGATCGGTGCGGCCGAGGCCGGGCTGCGGGAACGCGAGCGGTTCCTCGCGGACAACGCGGCGGCGTACCGGGACGGCCGCGAGCGGCGGACCCTCGAGGCGGAGCTCAAGGCGGAACGCGAGACGCGGGTCCGGCTCGGCCGGGACACGGACGAATGGCCCGTACTCGAGGCGAAGGAGAAGGAGCTCGCCGGCGCGATCGCGGGCGCCGAGGCGCGCCTGCCGGCGCTCGCCGCGGAGCAGAAGGCCGCGGAGGCCGGGCAGCGCGGGCTCGCGCTGCGCGAACAGGCCCGGCGGGTGGAGCGGCGGAGGCAGCGGCTCGCGGCCGACGAGGTCGCGCTCGCCGCGGCGCCCCGACTCGAGCGGCCGGCGCTGCGCGCCATCGACGCGGCGGCGCGCGAGGTCGAGTGGCTGCGCACGGCCGGCCCGGGCCTCTCCCTGCGCCTCGCGGCCCGGCGCCCGACGCGGATCGGGATCGGCCCCGCCGGCGGCCCGGTGTCGACCCTGGAGCTGGGCGCGGGCGAATCGCGCACGCTCGAGCCGGGTCCGTCGTTCTCCCTCGTCCTCCCCGACCTCGATATCGCGGTGGGCCCTGCGCGCGAGGCCGCCGGTGCCGCCCGCGGCGATCCGGCCGAGGCTGTCCGGCGCCTGTCGGCCCTGCTCGCCGAGCACCGCCTTGCGGACCCGGCCGAGGGCGAGGCCCGGTGCCGGGCGTACGAGGACCTGGTCGCGGCCCGTGACCGGTCGGCGGGCGAGCTAGCCGAGGAGCTGGCCGGCGAGCCCCTCGCGGCCTTTGAGGCCCGGGTCGCGACCCTCGGCCCGGCGCGCGAGACCCGGCCCGTCGCCGAGATCGCCCGGGAGCTGGCCGGCTTGGAGGCGTCCCTGGGGGGGTGGCGGAAGGAGCGACAGGCGGGTCGCGACCGTATCGCGGAGCTCGCGGCCGGGCACGGCGCCCGTGACCGGCTGCACGCGGCTCTCGGCGAATCCGCGCGCCGGGCCGACGAGCTCGCGCGGAAGATCGCGGCGTGCGCGCCGCTGCCGCCGGGGTTCGCGGACGCGGCCGCGTTCCTGGAACGGTACGAGGAGGCGAAAACCGCGCACGAGCGCGGGAAGGACGCGCTGAACGCCATGGTCAACAACCGGGTCGCCCTGGAGGCCAAGGAGGCGCCGGAACAGTCCGCCGAGGAGCTGGAGGAGCAGCTGCGGGACGCGCGCGCGCGTTTCGAGGCGACCCATGCACGGGCGAAGGCCGTGGAACGGGTCGTCGCGGCCGTCGAGCGCGTCGCAGCCGCCGAGGACGGGGTGTATGCCGGCCTCGCCGGCGAGGTCGCCGCCCGGTTCGCCGCCATGAGCCTCGGTGCGCACCCGGGCATCGTGATGCGCGGCCGGCTCCCGTCGGCCGTGAAGACCTCGACGGGAGCCGAGCTGCCGTGGGAGTGGCTGTCCGCGGGCGCGAAGGACCTGCTCGGGCTCGCGGTGCGCCTCGCCATGGCTGCTGTGGTGATCGGCGGCTCGGGTGGGTTCCTGCTGATGGACGATCCGCTCGTGGACCTCGATCCCGAGCGCCAGGCCGCGGCGGCGGAGGCGATCCGCGAGTTCGCGGCGAGCCGTCAGACGATCGTGTTCACCTGCCACCCCGCGCACGCGGAGCTGCTCGGCGGCGATCTCGTCAGGCTCGAGTGACCGGGCGGGGCCTCGGGGCCGGGTCTCCGGATCGGGTCTGCGGCCCGGGCTTCAGGGCCGGCCCTCCGCCTCCTCGAGTTTCCGGGCCTCGTTCTCGACCTTCAGAACCCGCCAGTCCAGATCTTCCATGGTGCCCGCCCGGTGGCGCTCCCGGATGTCCTCCATCGACGGCGGCTCCCACTGGGCATAGCGCCGGATGGCCCCGCGCGCCCTGGCCGCCACCGTGTCCTCCGGTGAGGAGCGGAAGTAGGTGATGAGGAGCCTGCGGCCCGAATTCGTCAGCTCGGCCTTCGTGAAGCGCTCGACCAGCTCGAAGATCGCGTTGAGGAGCCTGCCTTCCTGCATCGCGCGGCTCTCCTCCGGGGTGTTACCGCTCATCGGCTCTCCTCCCTGATCGCCAGTCCGCCCGTGCCGCAGATCGTCGTGTACGGGCAGTACCGGCAGGCTGCAGCGAGGTCTTCCGCCGGCGCGAACGGCACGGACGGGTCGAGGATCTCATCGATCAGGCGCCGCAGGGTCTCCTCGATCCGCGGCCACAGCGTCGCCGCCTGGTCCCGGTCGCCGAACAGCGGCGCCTCGGCCTCCGCGTCGAGCCGGGACCTGCCGAGCATCACGAACGCGGCGTCCGCGGCCAGGGCGTGACGGCCTTCCTGCGCGGCGTGGAGCAGCAGGTACAGGGGCAGCTGGGTGCTGCCCAGGCCGGCCTGCCAGGTCGACCGGTCGCCGGGGATGAGGTCGGCGTGCTGCCCGAGGATCCGGTCGGTCTTGTGGCCGGTCTTCCAGTCCACGATCCACGGCCTTCCGTCGCGATCGAACACCGCGTCGAGCCGTCCCTTCAGCAGCCGATCCTGCCACGTCGCCTCGATCTCCTGCTCGAGTCCGGTCACGGAGAGGCGGGTGCGCTCGGCCATCGGCCGCAGCCACCCGTCCACGAACCGGCCGAGCTGGCGCCGGACCTGGTCCGCGATGAGGCGAAGCGGCCCGGCTCCGGGGTCGCCGAAGCGCGCGCGGAACCGGTCGACCGCGACCTGGTCCATCTCCCGCGCATCGAGCGAGCCGGGCTCGATGGCCGGCGTTCCGCAGTGCGGCGCGAGGAAGCCGGTGATCGCCTCGTGCACGAGCATTCCGATCCCAAGCCGGTCCACCTCGCCCGTCGCCTCGTCCTTCTCACGCAGACCGAGCACGCGCGAGTGGTAGAACCTGAGCGGGCAGGCGAGGTACGCGTCGAGGCTGCTCGCGCTGAAGCTCATCGCGGGGAGGCGTGCCGACACCTCGGGGGTCTTGGCGACCGGTCCGGGAGGGGGAGTCACCAGGCTCATCCGGTAGTGCACCGGGGTCACCAGGGACTCCGCGTCGAGGATCCTGTCCTCACGCTGCCGCTCCCAGAGGAGCCGCTCGACGAAGCGTGATGGCTCGGCCTTTCCGTCGTACACCGAGAACAGGTGCAGCTCCCGGCAGCCGGAAGCGAGCTCCTCGAAGTGGTGCCGGGCGGCGAGCTCGCGGTCGCGGGGGGTCGGCAGGCCGAGCGCACGGCGCACGGGCAGAGGCAGCAGGGGGTCGTCGCGCGGCACGGCCGGCAGGAGTCCCTCGTTGGCGTCGAGCACGAACACCCGCTCGAAGCCGAGACCCCGGGTCTCCAGGAGGCCGAGCACCTGCAGGCCGTGGAGGGGGGTGCCGTCGAACGGCACCTCGCGCGAGGCGAGGTAGCGGCGCAGCAGGCCGAAGTAGCCGGCCGTGCCCTCGAACACGCGGTCCGCGAGCAGCGACCCCCGAATGTCCGCGAGCGCCTCGAGGAAGTGCTCGGCGAACGGGGTGAAGTACGGGTGGCTGCGGGCGGTGGTGCGTTCGTGCACCCACTCGACGAGGTCGATGCAGCGGTCGATGAACTCGCGCACGTCGGCGAAGCGCTGGAACCGGCCGAGCGTGTCGCGGTGGATCGCGGTGAGATGGCCGGCGAGGCGTTCGGGGCCGGGGCCCTCCGCACCGAGCGCCTCGGCAGCCTGCTCGAAGAGGCGCCGGTCCGACTCGATCTCGGCGAGCGTGACGAACGCACGGCCGCCGGTCTCGGCGAGGCGCTCCTCGACCCGGTGGAGGAGCACCCGGTTGGTCTCGGCCCTGCCGTCGAGCAGCGCGTTTTTCGTGTAGGGGTGGAGGAGGAACGCGAGGTAGTCGGGCACGTAGACCCGGCCCGCCTGCATGGAACCGGCGAGCTGCATCAGGTCCGCGAAGAACCCGGCGAGCGGCGTGCGCGTCAGGGGATACTGCAGCGAGACGTTGTAGTCCATCCGCCCGTCGAAGCGCGAGAGGCAGTGGTTGAGCAGCGGGAAGAGCGTGTCCGGCGACGGCAGTACCACCACCGCCCGGGGGTCGGGGGTCTGCAGAAGCCCGGCGAGCTCGAAGACCTGGCCGTGGGCGTCGGGGCTCCGGTGGAAGTGCACCTCGGGCCGCCGCGCGGCGTCGGACGAGCCTTCCCGGGCCGGGGGCGCGCCGTCCTGCCGGCGGGGCTTCCGGGCGGCGGCGCGCGGTGCACCGAGCGCTTCGAGCAGGGGTGCGAGGCCCGGGCCGTCGCGGAGGAGGAGCGTTGCGGTCGGCAGCGACCCGACGACCGTCAGGATGCGGCGCTCCGCAGCCCGAAGCTCCACGAACCCTGCGGCGACGACGACCTGGTACGGCGCGAAATCGCCTGCCGCGAGCCGCTCCGCGACGGCCCGGATCCGCGACGAGCGGGTGGAGAGCCCGGCGGCTGCGATCGCGGGGTACAGGGCGTCGTAGAAGCTGCGCAGCGTGGCGAGGCGCTCCCGCGCCGCGGCCGGCACGCCCTCCTCGATGAGCGCCTGGACCCCGCCCACCGCGTCGGCGGCCACGCCTTCGATCAGGAGCTCCTCCACGGCCTCGAAAATCCGCAGGCCGAGCGGGAGAAAGTCGTCGAGGCTCATGAAGCTCGAGCCGCCGAGGGGCCGGTCGGCGGCGACCTGCACGTCGTGCAGCAGCGCCACCGCGTCGATGGGACGGGCCAGCGGGAGGCGTCCCTCGTTCCACCGGTCGAACAGCTCGTCCACCAGGTCTCCCAGCGTGACGATCCGCGGCGGCGCGAAGGCGGTCCCGACCCTGCGGGCGAGCTCCCGCCTGAGGAAGTGGCCGATCCGTTTGCCCGGCAGCAGCACCAGCGCGTCGCGGAGGGCGCCGCGATCCGCGCTCCGGTCCACGATCCGGTCGGCGATCGCCGACACGAGGTCCGCGCCGGGCGCGATCAGCTCGACGTTCACGGCACGCTCCGGGTTTCGAGCCGGTCGAGGTGCACGAGCAGTGCGTCGACCATCCGCCCGGGGTAGACCTGCCGTAGGATGCCCGCGTAGGCGCGCACCTGCGCCTCCTGCTCGGGGGTACCGATCTCCTCGCCGCCGGTCTTCCAGTCGACGACGAGCACCCGGTCCGTGTCGACGACCAGCCGGTCCATCCGGTGCACCCGGCCGCGCTCGTCGCAGAAATCGCGCTCGGTGAACACCTCGCGGTCCGCGCGGGGGGCGAACCCGTCGGCCAGGCCGAGCTGCCTCAGCGCCGCGGCAAGATCCGGCAGGTCGTCGGCCGGCCCGGCCCGCTCCTCCCGGGCCACCCGCGCCGCGGCGTCGCCCAGGGTGGCCTCGAGGTCATCCGCGGTCTTCACCAGCTCCAGCACCCGGTGGATGAAGCGCCCGCGGCGCCGGTCCCCGTAGGAGAGCCGGGCGCCGCCGGTGTCCGGGGGCTCAAGGGGCGGGACGGGATCGAGGTGCGCCCTGCGCTCGCTCCCCCGCGGCTCGCCGAGCGGCTTCCCCTTGTCATCCCGCGGCGCGAACTCGTCTTCGGGCAGCAGCGTGAAAGGGAAGGTGTCCTTTTCGCCGCGGGCGCCGATCACGTACAGCTCGCGCTTGGCCCGGGTCAGGGCCACGTACAGGGTGTTCAGCCGGTCGACCCAGAACCGGGACTTCTGCGCGTCCTGGACCTGCTCCAATGCGGGGTCCATGCCGGCCAGATCCTCGTTCACGCGCACGAGCTCGATTCCCGCCTCGCCGCGGACCACGGCCCAGGGATCCGCCTTGTACCCCTGCCCGTAGAGCAGGAGCACGACCACCGGGAAGCCGAGCCCCTTGGCCTTGTGCACGGTCATGACCCTCACCGCGTCGATGCCGGGCGGCGCCACGATGTCCCACTCCTCGCCCCCCTCCTCCCGGGCCGACGCGAGGAAGGCGTGCAGGCTGTTGGCGCCAGAGCCTTCGAAGGCCTTCACGGCCTCGAGGAGGCGCGCGAACGCGGCCTCCTCGCACTTCAGCTTCCGGAAGGCCTCGAAAGACCCGAGCGCCCGGCTCGCGAGGTCGTAGAGGGGCAGGTACCCCGTGGACGTGAACAGGCCGGCGAAGAAGTATGACCACGCGTCGGGGAACGAGAGCTGGAACTCCTTGTACAGGGGGTGACGGCCCCGGCTCGCGAACAGGAAGCGCCGCACGCCATCACGGTCCAGCTCGGGGTACCGGTCCGCGACCGAGGCGGCGAACAGGCTGCCGCAGAGGAACCCGGCGAAGGCGAGATCGTCGGGCGGTGAGTCGAGGAACGCGAGCAGCGCGAGCGCCTCCGCGACCACGGGCCGCGCGCGCGCGTCGAGGCTGCTCGAGGAGAGGACGGGCACGTCGTCCGCCGCGAGGCGCGCCGCCGCGCGCACGACGTGGTCGTTGGTCGCGGCGAGCACCGTGATGTCGCTCCAGGCGTATCCCCGTTCGTGCAGCCCCCGCACGGTCTCCCCCATCAGGTCCCGCTCGGGGGCCGCCTCCTTCTCCCGCCCGAGCACCGCCACCTCGGCGTAGCCGGGGTCCCGGTCGGGATCCACGGCCGTCTGGCGGTAGGTGGTGAGTCCGCTCGCCGCCGCGTACCTGCCCCAGGCGGAGTCGGGCGCCGCCGCCCCGTGGAACACCCGCTCGGTCAGCGCGAGCACCCGGGGCCGGCTGCGCCGGCTCACCGTGAGCTCCGGCGACTCGTGGCGCAGCACGGACGGGAAGGGGTTCTCGGTCGCGAGATCGTGCATGATGCGCCAGTCCGCCTGCCGGAACCCGTAGATGGCCTGCTTGGTGTCCCCGACCACGAACAGGCTGCCGCCCGAGGCGAGGGAATTCTCCACGAGCGGAAGGAGGATCTTCCATTGGAGGGGCGAGGTGTCCTGGAACTCGTCGATCAGCCAGTGGTGGACTTTTTCGCCGAGCTGGAAGTAGACGTCGGGCACCGCGCCCGCGTCGAGCCAGGCACGCAGCGCGCGCTTGATGTCGCCGAGGTAGATGGCGCCGCGCACCCGGCGCGCCCTGCGGAGCGCCGGCTCCAGGGCGGTGTGCAGGCGGATGACCGGCGCCCAGTACGCCCGGGCCCACAAGCCCGCGTACCGGCCGACGTACGCCCGTGCCATCGCCCATTCCCCCACGATCCGCTCGTAGCGCGCGAGCGCGGCCGCGTCCCTCGAACGCGGCTTGTTGACGGGGCAGGTCTTCAGGCTCGTCCAGAGCAGGTCCGTGAATCGACCGGCCCGGGCGTGGGCGAGCGCCGTCGCGAGCTTCGACCTGGCGCCCGGCTCGAGGCCCGCGGTCTGCACGATGCCGTCGACGGTCTCGAGGGCGGCCGCGATCCTCGCTTCCAGCTCGTGCATCGCGGGGCCGAGATCGACCGGCGCGAGCGGCTCCTCCAGCTCCGAGAGGGTGCCCTCGAGCCCGGCCACGGCGCCCCGCAGCAGGGCGACGGGGTCCCACGCGAAGGCGTTTTCCTCGCTCCGGTTGGCGAGGACCTTTCGGATGGTCTCGTCGAGCAGGGCCGCGGACGCGCTGCCGGGCTCCGCCTCGCGCAGGAACAGGTCGAAGGCGTAGTCCACGATGGGCGCGAGGCGTGTAGTGGTCTCCATCTCGGGGCTGTAGCCGAAGGCGATCGCCGCGCCGCGGAACACGGAGTTCATGAAGCTGTCGATGGTCCTGACCTGGAAGTCGGACCAGCCGTCGAGGATGTCGTCGAGGAGGCGCGCCGATCGGGCTGCGAGCCCCCCGCCCGACACGATCGCCCGCATCGAGGCGGTGCGTTCGGCGTCGCCGAGGGCGAGCCGCTTGAGCCACTCGAGGACGTTCTCCTTCATCTCGCGGGTGGCATTGTTGGAGAAGGTGATGGCGAGGAGGGAGGCGAGGCCGTTCGCGGGCACTTCGCGGGAGAGGGCGAACTGCACGTAGCGCCGGGTGAGCGTCCAGGTCTTGCCCGAGCCGGCCGACGCCTTGAGCACGGTCACGCGGGGCAGCTCGAGCGCGGTGTCGGGCACCAAAACATCGGGAGCGGGGTTTTCTGCGGAACGGTCCGGGTGCATGCCGCGGCTCCTGCCGGGCCACGATAGGCCGGGCGGTTGCTGCGGTCAAGGACATGGGCTCTTGCCACGCTGCGCGTGGCTGCCGCTCGAGGGATGGCGCAGGTCGGCCGTGCGCAGGGTTGCGCGCAAGGCCGACCAAGCGAGACCGCGGCCGCTTGTGGCCCGGGCCCCTTCGATTGTACAAAGGGGTGATGGACGACCGCAGCGAGACCCGCCGCTTCCTCGACCGTCACGGCATGCTCGCGGTCCGCTTCGACAGCCTCGTGGCCGACCTCCTCGCGGAGATGGAGGAGGGCCTGGCGGGCAGAACGTCGAGCCTGGCCATGATCCCCACCTGGCTCGCGCCCGTCGACCGCATCCCGGCAGGGGACCCGGTGCTCGCCATCGACGCGGGCGGTACGAATTTCCGGGCGGCGCTCGTTTCGTTCGGCAAGGACGGCGCGGCCGTCGAGGGGTTCCGATCGGCAGCCATGCCCGGCATCGCGGGTGAGATCGGACGCGACGCGTTTTTCGACGCGCTGGCCGCTCACGTGGCGGACCTCGCCTCCCGGACCGCGCGCATCGGTTTCTGCTTCTCGTACCCCATGGAGATCCTGCCGGACCGCGAGGGACGGCTCCTGCGCTTCACGAAAGAGATCCGGGCGCCCGAGGTCGAGGGCACGCTCGTCGGCGCCGGCCTGCGCGAAGCGCTCGAGAGGGCGGGCGTGCGCGGGAAACGCACCACGGTGCTGATGAACGACACGACCGCCACGCTCCTGGCCGGCCGCTCGGCCGCGGAGGACGCACGCCAGCACGACGGGTACGTGGGCTACATCCTCGGTACGGGCACGAACGCCGCGTACCTCGAGGCGTCGATCCCCAAGGCGCCCGGTTCAGGCGGGCAGATCGTGGTGCTCGAGAGCGGCGGCTTCGCCATCCGCGGCCGGGGGGACCTCGACGAGGCGTTCGACCGGACCACGAAG
>JAPLSM010000429.1 GCA_026398635.1 Spirochaetota bacterium
GCCGCAGGTGTCGTTTATTGCCTTGAAGTTGTCGGGTTTCAGCACGAGCAGGGCCGTGCGGCCGGACCGGCCGAGGAACCCCGGGAGCTCCTCGTCGAGGTACGTGCGGTTGAACAGGCCCGTGAGCTTGTCGCGGTGCAGTTGGCGCTTCAGCTCCTCCACCCACGGGGTCTTCTCGGACACGAGGCGGTTGGCCGCGCGGATCCGGCCCGCGATCACCCCGAGGAGCTTCTCGAGGATCCGGGCGAAGGCCTCGGGCCGCTGCTCGAGCAGGTCGCGGAACGCCAGGCCCGGGCCGGGGAAGCGCAGCAGGGTCACCTCGCCGTCGGCATACGCCGAGGCGGTGCGGGGGCTCGCGTCGAGGAGGTCCATCTCCGCGAACACCTCGCCCTCGATGAACCTGGCGATGTCACGCTCGGTGCCGTCCGGCGCCCGCTTACGGATGACCACGGCCCCCGACTTGACGAGGTGCAGCTCCTGGTCGTGGGGACCCTCGCCGAAGATGCGCTCCCCGGCGGCGCAGGAACGGTAGGCGCTGTTCGCGGCCAGCAGGCGCAGCTCCGCCTGCGTGAGCGGGGCGAAGAGCGCCGCCCGGCGCAGCAGCGCCAGCTTGCTCGCGGAATCGGACGGTCGTCGTGCCATCTGGGCTAAAGGTACCGCATCACGGGATTGCGTCAAGCCCAGCGAGGTCATCCGAAGGGTGACCTCGCGAGGGCGGCAGCAACTCGCGCAGCGAGTTGCGAGAGCCCGTTTCTCGTCCACGCACCAGTGTGGCCGGACCGACGCCGAACCTAGAAGGACTTCAGGATGACCGGGCCGAGCAGCCCGACTGGAAGCGGCGTCCACGATGAGGTGTCGAAGCGCCCGTAGTCGCGGTTGACGAAAAAGAACTTCCGCCAGGGAACGTTGCGCCGCTCGAGGTCGATGATCCGGTTGGCCTCGACGACCAGCACCCTCAGGCGAAGGGTGTTCCGGGCCGACAGGATGCCGCGGGGCACGCGCAGCCGATAGGGCGCGGTCCACGCCGTGCCGATCGGCACCCCGTTCAGGCTAGCGGATGCCGAGCCGCGCAGTTCGCCGAGATCGAGCAGCCAATCCACCCCCGCGGGAGCCGACCCGATGTCGAAGGCCGTCTCGTACTCGACCGCTGCCGGCGCGAGGCCGATGCCGGGCAGCTCGGGCCAGGAGGCGAGAAGGTCAGTGGACGTACGATGCACCTCGCCGTCGGCGCCCGTCCACGAAAGAGCCCAGGGCCCGGGCACCGCGATGGCGCGCGCAGCGTGCGGCGAGGCACGGACCGGCGCCGCGCCCAGGCTGCCGCCCACTTCCACGATCCGTGAGCCACCCGGTTCCACCTCCAGCAGTACCGCCGTACCGCCGTCCTCGGTCCGCGCCGGAACCGCCTCGACCAAGCCGGTGACCGGATCGGTCACCCGGGCCGTACCGCCCGCGGCCGACAGCCGCAGCCAACCGTGGAAACCCGAATCCGTCCCGCGCCGGAGGAAATACACCGTGGCACCGGCATCGAGCCGCCTGACGAACTCGAACCCGTCCAGCCGCTCGCGCCTCACGCGGGCCGAATCGAGTTCCGACGCGAGATCGGCGTCCGCGGGAAGGACCCGGGCAGCACCACCGATCGCGGCTCCATCGAAACCGGCGCGCGGATCGGGACCCGTCGGCATGGATCGCGGCATCCCTCCGACGAACCACACGGCTGCCCCCTCGCGCGCGAGGCGCTGCGCGGCCTCCAGCGTCTCCCGCTCCACCAGCCCGCATCCCGCGAAGATCAGCGCCGCGTACGACAGGCCATCCCTGCCGCACCGGATCCTACCGTCGCACGCGCTGAGCCGCTCGCGCACCACCCGGTCGGTCACGATGTCGTACTGCACGCCCGCGTCCCGCAGATCCTGTGCGGCCCGCCAGGTGCCCGGCGTTCCGCGCTCGAACCAGTCGCCGGCATTGGACACCGTGCACAGGCGCAGGCGCGTGCCGTGGATCCGCTCGAACTCCCCGGTCTCTCCGGCGTACACATCGTGCTGCGGGAAGTAGAGCAGCACGTCGGGGTCCCACCCCCCGCGGCTCATCGCCTCCTGGCAACGCGCGAGGTACGCGGTGAGGCAGCCGAGATGCTCGAACCACCCCGCGTTCTCCCCGCTGTTTGTGGAGGCGTAGAACAACCACCCCGGCCACGGGACTCCGGCGGGTGAGTACGCGACGCCTTGAAAGAAGAGCCGGTTCACGCCGGCCAGGAAGAACCCGTCCGCGGCCCGCCGCATCGCGTCTAGCCCCACGGTGAAGTGCTCGCCGAGCCAGGTGAAGGCCTCTGCCGAGCACACGGGCCGGGCCGCGAGGTGCGCGGCCGAGGAGGCCATCTTCGCCACGGGCACCGCGAGCCCCGACCGGCTGAAGGACTCGGTCTCCGGGACGTCGCTGAGCGCGTAGTAGTCCACGAGCGGTCCGGGCGAACCATGCGCCTGGAGGCGCGCGGTCATACCGTTCGCGTGGCACCAGTCCACCCATAGCCGGTAGCTGTCCTCGAGCAGCTCGGCCATGGTCCAACGGTAGTCGTGGCGAAGCCGGCGGCCGAGATCGTCGTCCCCGTCGAGCCGGTCGAGCCAGGGCCCGGGATCGTAGCCTCGGCGCTCCAAAAATGCCGTGGCGAGGCCAGGCGTGTGGTCGGCCTCGAACACCTCGAAGGAATCGGTGAAGGCCGCGGCGGGCCGCAGGGGGCCCAATGACGCGAGGGGCGCCTCGAAACCGGCAAGGAATGTCCGCATCGCCTCGACGGAGTAGGGATCGACCACCGGACCCTCGCCGCCGGGACCTGCGCGTTTCACCCACTTTCCGGTCGGCACGGACCGGGCAACGGACTTGCCCGCTTTTCGCTCGACGACCAGCCGTCGCGCTGTAAGATCGGGACTCACCCAGGGCCCGCCCCACGGCCAGCCGCTGCCCATGGTGAGGTCCACGCCGAGACCGAGGCGACCGGCTTCGCGGAGTGTGTACTCCAGCATGCGCAACCAGGCGGGAGAAAGGTAAGGGATGGGAGCCACCGGTGGATCGTCGGGTGCGTAGATGGGCTGGATTTCAACCCCGCCGAAGCCGGTATCGCGGAGCAGCCCGAGCTGCCGGGTGATCTCCGGCTCGGTGACGCAGCTTCCGAGCCACCACCAGCGGGTCCAGGGCCGGGCGTCGCGCACACGCTTTTCATCGGAGAACCGGTTCGCGTCCGACACGCCGGGCAGTATAGGAGCCGGCCCGGCTTGCCGGCAAGCGTGCTCCGCCCTGAGCCTTCCGCGGCGCAGCCGGCTGCATGCATCGCAGGCCCCTCCCCCTTCCCCCTCCGCCCTGGCTCGAGTATCGTTGGCGCACGGGGGAAACGCGTGAACATTCTTGTCGTGGACATCGGCGCGCTGGAGAAGGTGACCCCCGGCATGAAGGGATCGCGCACCTCGCCACGCCAATGGGTGCCGCCCGCGTGAGTGAGCCGGTCCGCTGCCCCTGGGCGGGCAGCGACCCCCTGTACGTGCGCTACCACGACGAGGAGTGGGGCACGCCGACGCACGACGACCGGCGCCATTTCGAGTTCCTGGTGCTCGAGTCCGCGCAGGCCGGCCTCTCCTGGATCACGATCCTGAGGAAGCGCGAGGCCTACCGGAGAGCCTACCGGGGATTCGACCCCCGGCGCGTGGCCCGGTTCGGCTCGCGCGACGTGGAGCGGCTCCTGGGGGATGCCGGCATTGTCAGGAACCGCGCAAAGATCGAGGCGTCGATCGGGAACGCACGACGGTTCCTCGAGATACAGGCCGAGTTCGGCAGCTTCGACCGCTGGCTCTATACCCAGCTCGGGGGCCGGCCCATTGTCAATCAATGGAAGCGGATGAAGGACATCCCGCCGCGCACCGAACTGTCGGACGCGATCGCGAAGGAGCTGAAGCAGCGCGGCTTCCGGTTCCTCGGCCCGACCATCGTCTACTCGCACCTGCAGGCGGTCGGCGCGGTGAACGACCACCTCGTCGACTGCTACCGGTGGCGCGAGGTCTCTGCCCGATCTTTCAGCGCCCACCGGGCGCACGCCCAGATCGCGACGGCAAGCAGCAGGCCGAGCGCTCCGTAGTAAAGCACCCAGAGCGGAAGGCCGAGCACGAGGACCGGCCGCCTTCCCCAGGCCCAGAAATCGCAGCCGAGCACGAAGAATACCGCGAACAGCGCGGTCCATCGACCGGTGCCCTTGGGCGCCCGTGCCGCGATGCCCGGGTCCCCCCCGCCTTCGGGATCCAGCAGGCTCCCGACCACGAACACGAGCACGGTCACCGCGAGAACGGGCACCACGGGCAGCACGCCGGGCAGCCGCAGGAGTCGCAGGGCGAACGCGACGACGAGCGCTTCGCCCGCGACGATGCCCGCGATCGCCGCGCGTGCGGATGCCCGGCGCCAGTACAGGCCGCCGACCACGACCGGGGCGAGAACCGCGAACCCCGTGAAGCTCACCGAGGTGAGCAGGTCGAGCAGGGTCTTCGGGGGCCGCAGCGCGATGAGGTACCCGGCAGCTCCGACGGCGACGAGGACCAGTTTCTCCGCGAGCACGCCGGGCCTGCGCCGGCGGCTGAAATCGAGGGTGATCATCGAGCCGAGGGACAGCAGCTGGGAATCGAGCGTTGACATCAGGGCTGCCATGCCCGCGGTCAGGAGCAGCGCGGCGAGCGGTCCCCCGACATGGCGCTCGAGCAGCAGCGTGAACACGTTGTCCGGCTGGGCATCCGTAAGGCCCGGTAGCGAGGCCCTTCCCATGACCCCGATCGACACGGTGAGGAAGAACAGGACCGTGGTGACGACCGGGTACAGTGCCGCAGTCGTGGCGAGCGACCGGCGGTCGCTCGCCGCCATGAAGCGCTGGAAGAGCTGGGGGAACATCGGGTCGGCACACAGCCACAGCAGCAGGTAGCCGAGCCAGACGCCGGGCGCGAGGGACCCGTCGGCGCCGGGCCGGGAGAACAAGGTCGGCTCCGCGGCAAACGCCCGGGCATTCGCCGCGACGAAACCTCCGTTGGCCGCCGCGATCAGCGCGAACGCTGCCGCGGTGAAGAGGATCATCATCAGGCCTTGCACCACATCGGTCCACGCGTCCGAGCGCATCCCGCCGAGCGCGACAACGAGCACGCTGACGCCGGTCACCAGCCCCGCACCCGCCCAGTACGGCAGTCCCGCGAGCGTCTCCAGCGCCCTGCCGCTCGCGATGGCCTGGGTGGCGAGGTAGGGCAGCGTGAAGACGATCATCACCAGGCTGAATACCGACTTCAGGGTACGTGACCCGTAGCGGTCGGCGATGAAGTCCGCCGGCGTCACATACCCCCGCGCGCGCGCCAGCACATTGATGCGCATCCCGATTACGAGAAAGCTCAGCGCCATGAACCCGGTGCCGAACCCCATGACGGGGAAGAACGCGTAGCCGATCCGGTAGCCGGCGCCCGATAGCCCGAAGACGGTGAATGCGCTGAAGTTGGTGGCCGCCATGGTGAAGAAGAGGAGCACCCCCGGCACCTTGCGGCCCGCGAGGTAGAACTCCACCCGGTCCTTCGAGGAGACCCGGCGGAAGACGATCGAGATGGCGAGGAGGGCGAGCAGGTAGGTGAGCACGATGCCCAGCCGGATCGACATGGGAACCCCCATCGGTCCGGGTCTGGGTGGCCGAGGCCTGTGGCATGACCCGTGGTGTCGGGTGGACTCTACCTGGTTCCTCCCGCCGGCGCAAGGAATCCCGCCGGATACCCGGCCTCAATCGGAGGAACTCGCCGGGACGAGGTTCTCATGTACACGTCACCAGAGCGGTGGTAGGCTCGGCCCATGGGTGCGTTCCCGACCGCCCCTGTTGCTCTCGGTGACAGCGAGCGGGTGCTGCTCGAAGCCTGCTTGCTCGGGGTCGAGGACTGCCTTGCGCGCCTGGGTTCCCGGGAAAAGGGGCTGCTGGCCGCGGAGGCTGAGGACAAGCGCCGGCAGTTCGGCCCGAACACGGTCGTCATCGGGAAGGGCGGCGCGTTCCGCCGCGCGGTTCGCCGGCTGGTCAACCCGCTCGTCGTCCAGCTCCTGGTCATCGCCGGCGTGTCGTTCATCATGGGCGACCTGCGCTCGACCATCGTGGTCGGCGGGCTGCTCGCCGTCAGCCTTGGCCTTTCTTCGATCCAGGAGGAACGGTCAGGCCGCGCGGTCGAGAGGCTGCAGGCCATGGTCCGCACGACCGTGAACGTGCTGCGCGACGGCAGTGAATCCGAGATCCCCCTCGGCGAGATCGTGCCGGGGGACATCGTGGTGCTGGACGCGGGGACCCTGGTGCCCGCCGACATCCGCCTCATCGCCACGTAGGACTTCTTCGTCAGCCAGAGCGCCCTCACCGGGGAGTCGCTGCCGGTGGAAAAGTCCGCGGCAGCCGCGCCGTCGGGGGGACGGTCCGCGCTCGAGCTCCCGAACGCCTGCTTCCAGGGGAGCAACGTGCTCTCCGGCAGCGCCCGGGGGGTCGTGGTGAACACCGGCGCCCGCACCTACTTCGGCGCCATCACCCGCAGACTCGCGGGCCGGCGAACGAAGACCAGCTTCGACCGGGGCATCGAGGGGTTCACGTGGCTGATGATCCGGCTCATGCTCGTGATGGTGGCGCTGGTGTTCCTCATCATCGGCCTCACGAAGCACAACTGGGTCGACGCACTGCTCTTCGGCCTCGCGGTGGCCGTGGGGCTCACCCCCGAGATGCTGCCGATGATCGTCACGGTGAACCTGGCCAAGGGCGCCCTGGCCTTATCGAAGCGGAAGGTCATCGTCAAGCGCCTGAACTCGATCCAAAACCTCGGTGCCATCGACATCCTCTGCACGGACAAGACCGGCACCCTCACGCAGGACCGGATCGTGCTGGAGAAGCACGTCGACGTCTCGGGCAGGCCGAGCGACGAGGTGATGCGCTACGCCTACATGAACAGCTTCTACCAGACGGGCCTGCACAACCTCCTTGACCGGTCCGTGCTCGCGCACACCGAGTTCGAGGTGGAACGGCGCTGCCGGAAGGTCGACGAGATCCCCTTCGACTTCTCCCGCAAGCGGATGTCGGTGGTCGTGGAGTACGAGGGCGACCACGTGCTGATCTGCAAGGGCGCCGTGGAGGACGTGTTCACGGTCTGCTCATCCTACCAGGTGGACGATGACGTCCTGCCCCTCATCGACATGATCAGGCAGGACGTCCTGGAGGACTACGAGGCGCTGAGCGCCGAAGGCTACCGGGTGCTCGCCATCGGCTACCGCGAGTTCGGCCGGGAGAAGACGACGTTCACAGCTGCCGATGAGAGCGAACTGATCCTCCTGGGCTACATCGCGTTTTTTGATCCGCCGAAGGGATCCACCGCTCAGGCGCTCCGGGCCCTGAAGGAGGCGGGCGTCGCAGTGAAGATCCTCACCGGCGACAACGACCTCGTCACGCGGAAGATCTGCAGGGACGTCGGCATCGACGTCGGGCGTCTCGTCACCGGACCCCAGCTCCGGGGCCTGTCCCCCGGGCAGCTCGCCGAGATGGCGGAAGGCGCCACGGTCCTGGCCCGGCTCTCCCCCGCACAGAAGGAGCAGATCATCCAGTCTCTGCAGGGCACGGGTCACGTGGTCGGCTTCCTGGGCGACGGGATCAACGACGCCCCCGCGCTCAAGAAGGCCGACGTCGGCATCTCGGTCGACACGGCGGTGGATGTCGCGAAGGAGTCCGCGGACATCGTCCTGCTGGAGAAGAGCCTCCTCGTCCTGGGAGACGGCATCATCGAAGGGCGGAAAGTCTTCGGCAACATCGTAAAGTACATCCGCATGGGCGCCAGCTCCAACTTCGGCAACATGTTCAGCGTGGTGGGCGCGAGCTTCTTCCTCCCCTTCCTGCCCATGCTGCCGATCCAGGTGCTCGCCAACAACCTGCTCTACGACGTATCCCAGATCGGGATCCCCTCCGACCGGGTCGACCCCGAGTTCACCCGGGTGCCGCGAAAGTGGAACATCGCCAACATCCGCAGATTCATGATGTTCATCGGGCCGATGAGCTCCGTGTTCGACTACGCCACGTTCCTCCTCATGCTGTTCTTCTTCGGGTGCGTCGCGTACGCCCGACCCGGCACGAGCCCCGAGCTGAAGGCATACTACGAGGCCCTGTTCCACACAGGCTGGTTCGTGGAGTCGATCCTGACGCAGACGCTCATCGTGCACGTGATCCGCACGCGCAGTATCCCCTTCTTCCAGAGCAGGGCGAGTCCCGTCATGTTCTTCTTCACGCTGTTCATCATGGCGATCGCGGTCGCCCTTCCCTATTCGCCGCTCGCCTCGCTGCTCGGGTTCGTCCCGCTGCCCGCCGTCTACTGGTTGTGGATCGCGGGGTTCCTTGCGGGGTACTGCGCCCTCACGCACCTCGTGAAGAGCTGGTTCTTCAAGAAGTACGGGGTGGATTGATGAAGAGCCTTTTGGACGCACTGCAGGAAGGGAGGCTCATCGAGCTTCCCGAGGCCGACAAGGAAAAAAGCCTTCATTACCTGGGCACCCTGATCGAGGCCATCCCCGACTTCCGCACCGGGCTGGATTTCAACGCGGTGGTCGCCACCCGGGAGAAGGCGGCCAACACCGGCATCGGGCAGGGGTGGGCCTGCCCTCATGGAAGGGTTTCCGGCGAGGGGGACCTGTTCTGTGCCATCGGATGGAGCCCGGTGGGGATCGACTACGGCGCATCGGACGGGAAGCCCGTGCGGGTCCTCGTCATGCACTACATACCCGACTCGCAGAAGACCGCCTACCTACGCGAGATCTCGGGGCTTGCCAGGGCCATCCAGAGCAACCCGGCTCTCGGCGAGCTCTCCGGCCTGAACGATCTCGGCGAAGTCCGGCACCGGCTGATCGACCTGCTCACCGCAGCCGCGGAACGGGCCCTGCCCGATGTGAAGGCCCGGATGATCCAGCTCGAGGCCCGGCAGGCGGTGTCCGCGCTGGCCGAGACAATGCCCGCCGATGTCCTCGCCGCGCTCGCCCTCATCCCGCTCACCGTCATCGTCCGGCCGGCAGCGTTGCCCATTGTCCTCGCGCAGGATCGGGACGCCGTTGCGCAGCTGGAGACGGTGCCCGACCTGGCCGGGCCGCTCTCCGCGCGGGTGCCCTTCGACCGAGCGGGCTACCGGATCATCACCCGCTCGGTTTCGTCGTATCAGCCAGATCGGCTGCTGTATGACTGCATCGCGGTCAAGCTCGCACCAGAGCAGAAGAAGTGACGGCCGGCCCTCAGCTCGCAGCAGCGGCGTACTTCCGCTTCAGCTCCTTGAGCATCGCGTGCAGCTCCTCGTGCCGCCCGTGCCCGATCACCTTCTCCTCGTGCTCCTCGAACCTGTCGAAGATGACGTCGAGCTGAGCCGCGGTGAGTGCCTTCTCCCCGACCGGAAAGAGAATGGTGTTCTCCTTCTGGATGTGGGCACGAAGGAGCGCGGCATACCCATTCGCCGCAGCGGTGAAGGCCCGCGCGTCGACAGCGCCCGCGATGGCAGCCTCCATGCCCTTGATGAGCTTTCTCCCCTCGGCGTGCTCGGCCAGCATCTGCCCGATGGGCCCGCCCTTCTCGGGGATGCCTGCCCCGACCAGGGCGGGGAAGAGGATCCCCTCCTCCTTGCCGTGGTGGCACTTGTCCGCGAACTCCTTCAGGAAGCCGATGAAGCTCCGAAGGTCTTCGGCTGTCGGCTGGCTTTTCTGGCCGAGCCGGCCGACCATTGCGTCGAGAATCTGGAGCGACGCGAGGATGGCCTCGTGCTCGTGCCTGAGATCATCGATGGCCTTGCTCATGGCGCACCTCCCACATTCGAGTTGATGCGGCGGTGGTCGGCCCGGCGCCGGCTCAGCTGCCGCGGTTGATCTCCGCGCGCGTCCTCCGGCAGCGCGCAGTTCAGCGGCAGAACTTCACGATCTCCGCGTTCACCTCATCCGGCATTTCGGCGTTGAGGGCGTGCCCGGCTCCCGGAAAGATCTTATAGCGCATGGTGTGGGTTTCCATAGCTTGCTGAAAGGATGAGGCGCTCACGAGCAGGTCCGCGTCCCCGACGAGGAAGAGCGCCTTGTCCCTCATTGCCGTGATCTCGTCCTGCTCCAAGGTCCTTCTTTTATGCACCATCTGCGCCTGCATGTTATAATGCTTCATGAGGAGCCAGAAGTGGTTCGCGAGCTCCTCATTGCCCAGGAGCGCATCAGCGTTTCGACCGGTCATCTTCTTCGCGATCCTCATGGCGTTCTTCCGCGTCGGGAAGAGCCCTTCGGGCATGAACAGCTTCATCATATTCACCATCTGCCGGAGTCTGCTCGCGTGGTGGTCGTCTGCGGCGACGGAACCTGCCAGCCCGACGATCCGTTCGATCTTCTCGGGAAACGAGGCGAGCAGAAGCTGCACGTGATAGCATCCATAGGAGACGCCCGCGGCATGCGTCTTCCTGATCTCCAAGGCTGCCAGGACGTCCCCGAGCCACCGGGACAGGTCGAATCCCTTGCCGTAGCGCTCGTCCGGCCTGCTCTTGCCCGCGCCTCCCATCGTGTCGATGGCGATCAGCCGGTAGTACCGGGACAGCCCCTTCGCGTTATACACCCACATCAGCGCGGAGTTGTCGCCCACGCCGTGGAAGAGGAGAAGGGGCGGACGCGACACGTCGCCCGCCAGGATCGCGTGCGTCGTGCCGTACGAAGTGTCCAGGTCGCGCTCTTCGGCCTGCACGCCCCACGAGGCAATGAGACGGTCGTAGGATTCGAGAACCGCGCGCCTTCCCTCTTCGGTCTTGAAGATCTTCATGGTTGCTTCTCCCTGTTCGGCGGGCGTTTTCTTGCAGCCAGTGTACTGCGCGGACCCTCGAACACACAAATCCTTGGGAAGCCGGCGCCCGCCCTAGTAAACCATCCGCCTCTTGTTCCTGATGTAGTCCGCGAAGAGGAACTCGCCCAGACGGTCGGCGGAGGCGAAGTAGGCGCGACCCTTGTTAATCCGCGACATCTCCTCCACGAACTCCTGCAGCGAGGGGTCGGTGGCGAGCATGAACGTGGTGATGGTGATGCCAGCCCTTCGGCACGCGGACGCGGCCTCGAGGGTCTGGTTGAGGATCTTCGGGTCGAACTCGAACGGGTTGCGGTAGACCTCGCCGTTCTCGGTGATCGCCGTGGGCTTGCCGTCGGTGACCATGAAGATCTGCCGGTTGGCCTGACGGCTGCCCTCGAGCATGCCCTGCGCGAGCTCCAGGCCGGCTTTCGTGTTCGTGTGGAAGGGCCCGACCTGCAGGTAGGGGATGTCCCGGATGGCGATCTCGCGCGCCTCGTCGCCGAAAGCCACCACGCGCAGCGTGTCCTTGGGGAACCGGGTCAGGATCAGCTCCACGAGGGCCAAGGCCACCTGCTTGGCGGGGGTGATGCGGTCCTCGCCGTAGAGGATCATGCTGTGGCTGATGTCGATCATCAGCACCGTGGCGCACGAGGCGAGGTGCTCGGTTTCGAACACCTCGAGGTCCTCCTCGCGGATGGAAATCTCGTCAGCCCCCGCACGCTTCACCGCGTTGGAGATGGTGCCCAGCGCGTCGATCTGGCTGACGGGATCGCCGAAGCGCCACGCCCGGGTCTCGGTGAGGCGCTCGTCACCCTCCCCCGTGTGCGGCACCCGGTGCTCGCCGAATCCGGACTTCGTGAGCCCCGAGAAGATGCGCGCGAGGGAATCCCTGCGGATGGCCTGCTCGCCCCTCGCCGTGAGGGAGTAGCTGCCGTCCTTCATCCGCTCGATGATGCGCTCGGTCTCGAGGCTCCGGCGGAACTCCTCGAGGTCCACGTCGGGATCGAGCTGGCCCCGGTCCTGCAGCTGGCGCAGCCAGCGGAACACCTGGTCCACGTCGCCCGCGGCCATTAGCAGCAGGTAGTTGAACAGGCCCATCAGGTCCGAGAAGCTCCTGAGCAGCGCCTCGAGGGTCCTGTCCCACTCCGAGTACTCGAACTGCACGGACAGCCTCAGTTCGGGCCGCTCGTGCCCATGCGCTCGAACATGCTCTTCAGCATGTCCCGGTAGGATGCCCGATCCTTGTCCTCCCACTTCGACACCATGGAGTGCTGGTGCAGGCCCTCGATCACCAGCTCCATCACAAGCGGCAGTCCGTCGTCGCCATCGAGGCCGGGGTGCCTTCGGGCCAGCTCGCGCAGGCCGTCGACCTTCTCGAGGCGAGCGGCATGGTCTGCCTCGGACATCTCGTCCGACGTCTCCACGGTGTTGCCGCGCGAGAACCACGACAGTACGGACTGATACGGGGAAGGCTCGGGTTTCTCGGGCCTGACGGCCGCCTCCTCCTCTTCGTCGGCTTCCTCGTCCTCCGTGCGGCGCCTCTTCTTCCGCTTCGGCGGCACGGGGTCGGGGAAGAAGCGCCGGAAGGTCTCCTTGACCGCCTCGCCCACGATCTTGCGGGCAACGATCTCAGCCCCCTGCTGCTCGCCCTCGTATACGAGCTCGATCTTGCCCGTGATGGCGGGCACCGCGGCGGCGAGGTCGCTGATGCGCGGGTGAACGACCTTCTCCCGGTGGCGGATGGCACGGCGCTCCATGTTGGAGAGCACGTTCTCGAGCAGGGAGATGCTCATGCGCGCGGACACGCCCGAGGACTGGTTCACGTACTCGCTCTTCCGCGCCGCGAACGCGACTTCCTCGACCAGCTCCCGAAACCATGCGGGCACCACGAACCGGCAGCCCGCGGCCGCGCTTTCGCCGCGCTCGGTCCACGCCTCCTGCGTGGTGATGCGCACGGCCGCCTCCCGGTCGCGGGGGTAGTGCGTGAGGATCTGGCTGTCGATCCGGTCCTTCAGCGGCGTGATGATGTTTCCCCGGTTGGTGTAGTCCTCGGGGTTGGCGGAGTAGACCATGAGGATGTCGAGCTGCATGCGCACGGGGAACCCGCGCACCTGGATGTCCTTCTCTTCCATGATGTTCAGGAGCCCCACCTGGATGCGCGGCGGCAGGTCCGGCAGCTCGTTGATGGCGAAGATGCCGCGGTTGGTACGCGGGATGATGCCGTAGTGGATCACCTCCTCGTCGGCGTACGACAGGCGCATCGCGGCGGCCTTGATGGGGTCGATGTCGCCGAGCAGGTCGGCGATCGTGACATCCGGCGTCGCCAGCTTTTCCCGGTAGCGCTCCTCGCGCGGAACCCATTCGATGGGCGCCCCATCGCCCAGGGAGGCGACGAGGTCGCGTCCCTTCCTGCTTACGGGGGCGAAGGGGTTGTCGTTGGTTTCCGTGCCGGCCAGGACGGGCAGCCTCTCGTCCAGGAAGGCGACGAGGCTGCGCAGGATGCGGGTCTTCGCCTGGCCTCGCAGGCCGAGGAGAATGAAGTCGTGCTTCGAAAGG
>JAPLSM010000326.1 GCA_026398635.1 Spirochaetota bacterium
GCCTTCGCCGCCTTCGCCAGCGCCCAGGTCAAGAAGGCATCGCAGTCGACGCTCCTTGCGACGAGTTCCGCGGCGATGGCCTCGAGCTCGGAAGGCGAGGTGAGGATGCTTGCGTCGGACAGGCGTTTTTTGAGAGCGGTGACAGAAAGGCCGGCAGCGGCGGGCGGCGTTGCGCTTTGGGCGCTGCCTGCCTCTTTTCCCTTGTATTCCTTGCCTGCCTTGCCTTCCTGTCTGGAAAACCCCTGTTTTCCGCTGGAAATATCCGGATAACTCGGGTTTTCCAGATCCTTTCCATTGGAATACTCGGGTTTTCCAGTGGAATCCTTCCGATTACGGTCTTTCTCACGGAATGCGAGCATGGAGGCCAGCTCCTCCTGGCATCGGTCGGTCGTGAGGAAGCCATCTCGGCTCTCGATGAGATCGCACTGTGCGGGGTCAGAAAGGAAGGACAGGAACTCTTCGAGGCCCTCAGCGGAGAGGTCCATCTTCTGAGCGAGAGCGGGTTTGGCGTACTCCGGGCGGATGTCCAGCCTGCAGCCTTCGGCCCGTCCGATTATGCCGTTCAACTGCCAGAACCGTTGCTCCATGGCGCGGCCCTTTTCGCCTCCGTAGTGGGAGCGGAGGGTCACGAATTTGGGGTGATTGTAAGCGTCGCAGTCGTGGGAGAAGTACAGTAGGAAGTTCATCCGGGGTCTCGCCATCTTACCTTTCCTCTCTCAGCCTGATCCTGACGTGCTTGGCATCGACCCGCTCCGCCTTCAGCTCCCATACCCTCCCGCGCAGCACGACCAGCCCGTGGGTCGAGCGCATCAGCGCGTGGAAGCGCTCGCGGGTGATGATGGCGCTGCCGCCCGCGGGGTCGAGGAGGATGGCGTCGGTGAGGGTGTCGGCCACGGCGGGGGTGATCGTGGGGTGGGTCATGCGGTGTGCTCCCCCAAAATAGCGAGGATCCGGTCCGCTTCGGCGAGATAGTACTTCCGCTGCATGTCGCTTGCGGACTCCCATTTTGTGAGCGGAGTGAACCACCGCATGAGTTCCCGCGCCACCCTCTCGCATCTATCCATGTCGCTCACTTCCCGGCCCTCCCCGTCTCGATGAACCTGACACGCCCGTTCTGGCAGTGCTCGAAGTTCCTCCGCGCCGCATTGAGCTCGCGGAACTCCGCATTCTCCGCTTCCAGCACACGCACTCTGTCCTCCGCCTCGAGCGCCCGCTGCGAGAGTGCGGCGATGCGGCGCCGCGCGATCTCGGGGATCTCCGCCGCTCGCCTCGCCTGCGCGCGCTTGCTGTTGGAGATCGCCCAGCTCGTCAGGGCATGAGCGACCGGCGCGAGGAGGCCGACGAGGAAGAAGAGGCCGGCGAGGATGCCCAGTCCATTCCAGGTGAGAATCGGTATTCCTAACGGAGTCAAGTACAGCACGTAAGTTCCCCTCCCTTGTACATAGGCAGCCTATGAGTCTTTTTCCTAGAACAGTTCTCTCACCCCTGCAGCCTTATCCTGGCGTTGCTGCCTCCCCCGCGCCCGCACAGGCATGTCATAGCCGTTGTGGCAGAGTTGGCACCATGCACGCAGATTCTCATCCGCGCAGTTCTCGGGGTTGTGGTCGAGGTGTCCGATAGTGAGCACGACATAGGCCCCGGTGATGGGATGCGGTTCGTGATTCTTCGCCCGGCAATCAGGATGTTGTGGACTGCCCTCGCAACAGTTTTCAGCCATAGCAAGAATGCGCGCTCTGATCTCCGGCCAGTCAGACGGATAGCGATCGCGCATCTCAGGACGGATTGGCATTACGCCTCCTTGGGCACCAAGCCGGCACCC
>JAPLSM010000099.1 GCA_026398635.1 Spirochaetota bacterium
GAAGGATTTCGCCGCGGTCCGCGAGATCCAGAAGAACCTGCTCTACGCCTACGAGCGTGATTTCTCGAAATACGCACCGACCGGGATCGTACCGCGCATACGGGCAGTCTGGAACTCGATCCCGGCCCAGCTCGCCCGTGAGCAGCGAAAGTTCGTGTACGGGCTCGTCAAGGAAGGAGCACCTGCCCGGGAATACGAGACCGCGGTCGAGTGGCTCTGCGACGCGGGACTCCTGCGCAAGGTGCGGCGGGTCGCCAAGCCCAGCCTGCCCCTCAAGTCCTACGTGGAGCAAGGCGTGTTCAAGCTCTACCTGCTCGATGTCGGACTGCTCGCAAGCCACGCCGGCGTACCGGTCTCGGCCCTGGTCCACGGGGACGAGGCTTTCGAGGAATTCAAAGGCGCGCTCACCGAGCAATATGTCTCGCAGGAACTGGCGATCATGCCCGACGTGGAGGTCTGCTACTGGTCCGCCGATCGGGCCGAGGCAGAGGTCGACTTCCTCGTCCAGCGGGGAACGGACATCGCCCCCATCGAGGTGAAGGCCGCGGAAAATCTCCAAGCCAAGAGCCTCAGGAGCTACCGGGATAAGTTCGCCCCCAGTCGCTGCTACCGGATCTCGCTCTCGCCCTGGCGCGAGGAGGCCTGGCTCTCGAACATCCCGCTCTACGCGATGGCACGGATGTGGGGGTGAAATAAGGAGCAGGACATCGCCACCCCGTCGCCCAAACTACGGAACCGCTCGCTTGGAACCGATTGGTCACTCGTTGATGCGCGCGGGCGCACGGAGTAGATTCACCCCCGTGCGGACGCGGGAAACCTTCCTCGCGCTCACTACCGAGCTCGAGGGTGATCACCGGGAGTTTCTCCGGCTCATGGAGCAGAACAGCCGCGCGTGGAGGCGCATCCGGGAGGGTGCGGGGGATCCCATCGACTGGGGCGCGCCGGGGTTCACCCTGCATTCCGTCTACGGGATTCTCGAGAACTACTTCCTGCGCGTCTCGCGATTCTTCGAGAACCACCTGCCCCGTGAACGATGGCACAAGGCGCTTGTCGATCAGATGGCCCTCGAGATCCCGCAGGTCCGGCCGGCGCTCCTGAGAGATGATTCCCTGAAGAGGCTCGCGCTGGAGCTTCTCAGTTTCCGGCGCCGAATCCGGAACCTCTACGGCGAAGACCTCGACCCGCGCACTACCTCCGATGTCCAGGCGGCGGCCGAGGAGTTCGCCCGGCGCTTCCCCGCGGCCCACGCCGTATTCATCGGCAAGCTGCGGACCCTCGCGGAAGGACTCTGATGGACTTCGACCCGCGTCCCTACATCGACCACTACCGGGCCGAAAACGACGCGGAGCTTCGCGAGATCCGTGAGCGAGCCGCCTCTGCCATCGCGGAAGGACGCAGGATCGCGCAGAGGATCAGGCGCGCGGATCATCCCGACGTTCGCGACGTCATTCTCTTCGGCTCCCTCGTCGAGAACGGGCCGCGGAGGAAGGATTTCGACATCGACCTGGCGATCTCGGGAGGCGACGTCTTCAAGGCGATGGAGGCGGCCGAGGACTCGCCTTTCGAGATCGACATCGTCTGCCTGGAGAGGCTGCCAGCCCACATCCGGGACCGGGTTCGCAAAAGCGGCGTCGCTCTGGGGTGACCCCGCGTGGTGCACCCGGCCGGGGGCAACGTTCCCGGCGGTGCCGGCTTTAGCCACCGGCGTCCGTGTCGAACTGCTCCATGCGCTCGAGGGCCTCTTCCTCGGTCTCCGAGAAGGCGAGGCAGGCCACGAGCCGGGTGTAGGCGCTTTCGGTCGTGAGCGACCCCATGGGCACCGCGCCCTCGCGCCACAGCTCGTGCGAGGTCACGTACCTCGAGAAGTCGACGATGCCTTCCTGCTGCGAAGTGCAGAAGAACCGCACACCTCGATCCTTCGCCTCGAGGAACGCCCGGCGCAGCGAGTAGGGGGATTCGCGCAGGCTCGCCGTGCCCGTGTCGTAGAGCTCGAGCACGAAGTACCGCACGCCCGCGTTCATCATCCCGATCAGCAGGTCGGCCCTCATGCCCGGGTACACGCGCAGCACGGCCGTGCGGTTGATCGCCGCCTCCAGCCGCGAGCGCACCGCTTCCCGGTCGCCGAGGGCCGGCGCGTCCGTGAATAGGGGACTCCCGGTGTGCACGGGGACGGGGAGGTTCCAGTTGCGGAACCCGTCGGCTGCAACTCGCTCGAAACGGAGGTTGAGCGGCGAAAGCACCCGCCCGCCGAAGACCACGTACACGCCCGGTTCCCGGCTCGCGGCTGCCTGGATGGCCGCGCGCAGGGTGGGGATCGCGTCGCTTCCCTCGCGTCCCGCCGGCTGCAGGGACGCGGCGAGCGCGATCGGCACCGCTGGTTTCGGGAAAAGCCAGAACAGGAGCGACGCGGTCCACGCGAGGGTGTCGGTGCCGTGCGCTATGACGATGCCCGAAGCCCTGCCCTGCCGCAGGTGGTCGTCCACGGCCGCCAGCAGGCGCGCCCAGTCCTCCGGCGCGATCTCCTCGCTCAGGATCCGGCCAAGCTCCACCTCCTCGAAGGCGATGCGGCCCGGCAGTCGTCCCTCGGCCTCGAGCAGGCGCATCAGCTCGGCCGCGTCGCCGGCAGCAACGTCGCCGGCCTCGGTGACGCGCCCTGTAATGGCCCCGCCGAGCGACAGCACCTGGACCATCGTGACCGCGAGCTTCGCGCGCACCAGCTCCTGCACCA
>JAPLSM010000213.1 GCA_026398635.1 Spirochaetota bacterium
AAATTGTGCCCCACGGCGGCCTGGAAGATCTTGTCGTTGGCCATCCGGACGAAATTGCCGAGCCCGATGAAGGTGTTCGTCATGCCCTTCCATTTGCGCGTCACGTAATAGAGCGATGATGCGATCGGATAGAGCATGAACAGGCAGAAGAGAACCATCGATGGAGCCACGCAGATCCATCCGACCCGGTTGAGGTATCGCTCGTAGATTCCCCGCTTTGCCATGTCGTGCTCCTGTCGGATCGGGCTAGAAAAAAGCTTCCGCCCCCCGCCGGTCGTGCCGGACAGGAGACGGAAGCCCCGAATTACCAGCGCCGACTCACTGGCCCATGACCTGCTTGTACTCGGCTTCGGCTGCGGCGATCGTCTCGTCGACGGTCTTCAACTTGCCCTGGAAGTAGTTCAGCACCGCGTTGGCGACGGCGGTGCGCATGGGCACGTAATTGGGCGTGTACTTGAGCACCGGGACCTTCGACATCCAGGTCGCGAAGTCCTTGTAGACGGCCTGGCTCTTGTAGAAGAACTCGTCCTTGGCCGTGTAGTTGGAGCCCTTGAGGCTGGGGATGTAGGTTCCCATGGCACCCGCGCCCTTGAGGATGGTGTTGTAGAACGCGAGGGTATCCTCCGTCGAGGTCGCCCAGACCGACTTCAGGAAGTCGACGGCGAGCGCCTTGTTGGGGCTGCTGGCGAAGACGTACCAGCTCGAGCCGCCGTTGTTAGAGGCATTGGCCGCGCCGGACACTCCCTCGATCAGGGGGGTCGGGATGATCATGTACTTGCCGGCGTTCTCGGGCCGCGACTTCACGCTGCCGACCATCCAGATGGCGTTCAGGAAGCCGGCGCTCTGGTCGCTGTTGATCGCGTTGATCCAGTCGCTCCAACCGACGACGCTGTAGAGCAGGCCCTTGTCGTTGAGGTCCTTGAAGAGGGTGATGGACTTCTTAAAGGCGTCGCTGCGGAGGTTGAGGGACCCGTCGGCTTTGAAGAACTGCCCGCCCGTGGACTGCACGACGATGCGGAGCATGTCGAAGTTGTCCATCTGGTACGCGAGGAGCGGCTTGTTGGTCTTGGCCTTGACCGTGACGCCAAACTTGATGACCTCGGACCACTTCAGGTTCTTGCCCAGGTAGCTGTCGGGGTTGAGTCCGGCGGCCTTGAGGTAGTCGGTGCGCAGCCAGAGGCCGGTGGATCCGGTGTCGAAGGGAATGCCGTAGACCTTGTTACCCACCGTCATGGGCCCGACCTTATACTGGGCAAACTTGGAATAATCGACGCCCGCCGCCTTGAGGTCGACGAAGGCGTTGGGGTAGTTCTGCAGGAACTGCTCGATCTGGAAGTCCTGGAACAGGGCGATGTCCGGCAAGCCCGCGCCGCCGGCCTGGAGCCCGGCCGTGATCTTCGCATCGATTTGCTCGGGTATGTCGACGATCTCGATCGTGACGTTCGGCTTCGTCTTGTTGTAGACGGCTGCCGCCTGCTTCATCGAGTAGCCGTTGAAGTTCGGATCCCAGCACCAGATGGTGACCTTATTGGCGTCCGCCGCCATCACGATCGGTGCGAACATGACGATGGCGAGCACCACCATCAAGCCGAAAACGATTCTTTTCATGCTATTGTCTCCTTCCCGAAAAGACATATAAAACCAGCTCATTATAGACCCGCTGTCAAGAAACATATATGGGTAGTTGCAGGGGCTCTTTGCGGCTCCCGGGCGACCGTAACGGACGCGCACCGTGTCCGGAGGGTGCCCGGCAGCCACAGAGGTCGAATCCTGGACGCCGCGGCGACGCCTCTGCTACAGTCCACAGCAAAGGGGGGACTGCGCCTCGGCGGGTCGTGCACGCAGCCCCCGCAGGAGAACGACTGTGGAACCGATCACGTCCGCGATCGCGCTGTGGAAGCTGCCCGAGGTCACCGGCATCGCCAGGCTGCCGGGCCGCTCGACGCTTTTCCCCTTCGAGAGCGAGGAAAAGGCGCGCTCAGGCGACCCCGGCGCCTCGCACTGGTACCGCTCTCTCAACGGTACGTGGAAGTTCGCTTTCTACGAGCGCCCCGAGGCAGTGCCCGACGAAGCGTTTCTCCCCGAGACGAACGACGCCGAATGGGCGGGCATCGAGGTGCCGGGCAACTGGAACATGCAGGGATGGGATCGGCCCCACTACACCAACGTCCAGATGCCGTTCCCCAACCTTCCCCCTGACGTGCCGGAGCAGAACCCGACCGGTGTCTACCGCACCCGCTTCGAGCTGCCGGAGGACTGGTCCGGACGGCGCATCGTGCTGCATTTTGGAGGGGTCGAGAGCGTTCTCTTCCTCTACGTCAACGGCAGGTTCGCGGGCTTGAGTAAAGGCACCCGCGTGCCGGCCGAGTTCGACGTGACCGCCTGTGTCGTACCCGGAAGCAACCTGGTCGCGGCCAAGGTCGTGCGCTGGTCCGATGGGAGCTTCCTCGAGGACCAGGACCAGTGGTGGAACGCGGGCATCTACCGCGACGTCTACCTCTATGCGACGGACATCGCGTACATCAGCGACGTTTTCGCGCACGCCGACTACGACCCTGTCACGGGTGCGGGAAGACTCGCGCTTACGGTGTCGCTCGGCTTCGCGCGGCCCCCCCAGGAGGCCTGCACCGTCGAGGCACGGCTCTACGACGAGGCGGGCAGGTCCCTGCTGTCGAAACCGCTGGTGGCTGACGTGGCCCCCGACTACCGCGACTCGAGCTTCGCGGCGCGGCTATCGCGCCAGCTCGGCCGGGTCAAGCCCTGGTCGGCCGAGGAGCCGCATCTCTACCGGCTCACAATCACGCTGAGAGACGGCGCGGGCCGCATCCGGGAGGCCACGAGCACCCGCGTGGGGTTCCGTCGGGTCGAAGTGCGCGACCGGCAGCTGCTCGTCAACGGCAAGGCCGTCATGATCAAGGGCGTCAACCGCCACGAGCACCATGAAACGCGCGGGAAGGCTGTCCCGCGCGAAACGATGCTCGCCGACATACTGTCGATGAAGCGTTTCAACTTCAACGCGGTCCGCACCTCCCATTACCCCAACGATCCGTACTGGTACGAGCTCTGCGACGAGTACGGACTGTACGTGTGGGACGAGGCGGATATCGAGTCGCATGCGTACTACGACCAGCTGTGCCGCCACCCGCGCTTCGCGGCTGCGTTCCTCGACCGCGGGATGCGCATGGTCCTGCGAGACAAAAACCATCCCTGCGTCGTCGTGTGGTCCCTGGGGAATGAGAGCGGGTACGGCGAGAACCACGACGCCCTGGCGGGGTGGATCCGCCGCTACGACCCGTCCCGGGCTTTGCACTATGAGGGCGCGATGCACGGGGAGTGGACGCAGCGCACCCGCGACTGGACGCGCGGTCACCATGCAAGCGACATCGTCTGTCCGATGTACCCGCACGTGGACGACGTTCGGCAGTGGGCCGAGACCACGACCGACTGGCGGCCGATGATCCTGTGCGAGTACTCCCACGCCATGGGGAACAGCAACGGGAACCTCAAGGAATACTGGGACCTTTTCGAGCGCTACCGCGGGCTGCAGGGCGGCTTCATCTGGGAATGGCTCGACCAGGGGATCAAGAAGAAAGACGCGCGCGGCCGCGAGTACTGGGCCTATGGCGGCGACTTCGGGGACGAGCCGAACGACCGCAACTTCATCACTGACGGCCTGAACTGGCCGGATCGCACGCCTCACCCCGCCATGTATGAATTCAAGAAGCTCGCGCAGCCGGTGGGCGTCGAGGCACGCAGCCTCGCGTCAGGGCGTTTCCGCATCCGCAACAAACAGTGCTTCCGCGGGCTCGAATGGCTGGCCGGCAGCTGGGAGCTCAGCGTCGACGGCCGGATCGTGAAGCGGGGACGGCTGCCCCGGCTCGCGGTCGGGCCCGGCAAGACGATGGACATCACGCTGGCGCTCGAGCGGCCCGTGACAAGGCCCGGCGAAGAGGCCTTCCTCACGTTCCGCTTCGTCACTGCCCGCGACCTCCCGTGGGTGTCCAGGGGGCACGAGGTCGCCTGGGAGCAGTTCGCGTTGCCCGCTCATTCGGCGACGGCGCGATCAGCCGCTGCCCGAGTCGGCCAAAAGGCCGTCGCGATCAAGACCTCCGTCCCCGAGGTCGCGCGAGACCCCGCAGCGATCACGATCGCCGGAGATTCGTTCCGCGTGGTCTTCGACGTTGCCTCCGGCCGCATCCGAGAATGGGAGTGTTCGGGCGAGCCGCTCATCACCGCGGGGCCGCTGGGAATCGTCTGGAGAGCACCTACGGACAACGACGGTCTCAAGCTCTTCCCGCCCGATGCCGGCAAGGCGCTCACACGCTGGCTCGAGCTTGGCCTCGACCGAGCCGGGATGCATCTCGCGCACATAGAAGCCCGGCGCACGGCCAAGGCCGCGGTTGTCACTCTTTCCCATGACCTGCTCGTCGACGGCAAGCCGGCCGGCCTGCGCCACGAACAGACGCTCACGGTGCTGCCCGGCGGTGAAATGCGGATCGAGAATATCCTGGCCTCCCGCCTCGTGGATCCACCGCGGCTCGGGGTCGAGATCGTCACCGCGGTCGGTTTCGAGCGGGTCCGCTGGTTCGGCCGCGGCCCGCATGAATGCTACGGTGACCGCAAAGCCGGCGCGGCGATCGGCCTCTACGAGGGCACGGTTGATTCACTATACGTCCCGTACGTCCTGCCGCAGGAGAACGGCAGCCGGGCCGACGTTCGCTGGATCGCTCTCGAGAACGGCGGCGGCACCGGGCTGCTGTTCGCAGCTGTGGAGCCGGTGCAGGCCGCGGTGAGCCACATGACGCCGCAGGACCTCACCCGCGCCCGGCACACGGTGGACCTCGAGCGGAGGCCGCAGACCTACGTGTACCTCGACGTCCTGCAGCGAGGGCTCGGCACGGCGAGCTGCGGTCCCGACACGCTCGAGATGTACCGCATCCGGCCGGGGACCTACCGCTTCGCCTACTGGATCGCGCCTTACCGAGCCGGTGTGCTGGATGCTGGTCGCCTTGCGCGGGCTCTCACCGCTCGCGGGCTCACGGCAGGAGATTGACAGCCCGCAGTATCTCCCGCTGCGCCAGTGAGAAGGAACTGGGAATCCGCAGCAGCCAGGTCTGCTTCATGGGGCATGCGGGGAGCACACCGGGACGCGCCGCGGGGCGACAAGGGCAGGTCGGTGCCCGTCGGGGTGTCGGGGCCACCCCTCAGGCCACGTAGACCGTCCGGCCGGCGAGGATCGTCCGGCGCACCGAAAGCCGGTCGTCCATCAGCACGATGTCCGCGCGCTTGCCGGGCCTGAGCGATCCGGTCTCGTGGTCGATGCCCAGCGTCGTGGCCGGGTTCAGGCTGCACCAGCGTACCGCCTCCTCCAGCGGCAGACCGGTGAAGCGCATCAGCCGGGCGAGGCCGACGTCCAGCGTGACGGCGCTGCCCGTGAGGTTGTCGTTCACCTTCGGGTCGTCGTCGATCATCCGCAGCACGCCGCTCTCTACGTACACCCGGTGACCGTCCTTGTACGTGAGCACCGTTCCCTCGGGCGAGCCGGTGCCGGTTCGGGCGTCGCGGGTAGCTCGCGCGGTCGGACTACTCTCCTCTACAGCGGGGGCACATCTTCCAGAAGACGCGACATGCCCACGGCCCGGATGCGCGGCGCCAAGTCGAAAGTCAGATCGCCGGCGTGGACGACGTCGAGCGAGTCGAGCTTCAGATCGGCAAGGGCGCTTCGCATCGAGGGAGTCACCCGGGGCGATGTCGTCCGCTTGATTTCGAATCCTCTCCGCTCACCGCCCCTCACCACCAGCAGGTCGAGTTCCGCTCCCGTGTGCGTAGCCCAGAAGAAGCATTCTCCGTGCCCGGCGCGCAGGCGGGTCGTGATCTCGGCGATCGCGAAACCCTCCCACGAGGCGCCCGACGTGGGATGCCCTTCGACATCAGTCTGCCTCGGAAGGTTGAGCAGCGCATGCAGGAGTCCGCTGTCCACGATGTACACCTTGGGAGCCTTGACCTGCCGCTTCGCGATGTTCGCGTGCCAGGGCTGGAGCTGCCTGAGCACCAGAGCGGAGGAAAGCAGGTCCAAGTAATGCCTGACGGTCGTGTCGGCAACCCCGAACGCGCGGGCGAACTCGGCGCTGTTCCACACCTGGCCGTGGTAATGCGCCAGCATGGTCCAGAACCGCCGGAGCGCTGCCGGGGCGATCCTGATGCCCAGCGCCGGCAGATCACGCTCGACGAACGTGCGGACGAATCCCCTCCTCCACTCCATGCTGTCCCCGTCGGTGCGGGCGAGATACGAGCGGGGGAACCCTCCCCGGCACCAGAGCCGGTCATCCGCGCGAACTCCCACCTCGTCGAGCGAGAAACCACCGAGCTCGTGATAGACGATGCGACCGGCAAGGGTTTCCGAGGACTGCTTCAGCAGCTCTGGCGATGCGCTTCCCAGAACGAGGAACCGGCACGGCGGATCCTCCCGGTCCGCGAGCACCCGCAGGGCACGGAAGAGCTCCGGACGGTGCTGAATCTCGTCGATGATGACCAGGCCCCGCAATCCCCTCAAGGCCAGCAGCGGATCCTAGAGCCGGGCGAGGTCCTCGTCGTTCTCGAGGTCGAAGAACGTGACCGTGCCCCGGCGCCCCGCGGCGATCATCCGGGCGAGCGTGGACTTCCCCACCTGCCGGGCGCCGAGGATCCCCACGACGACGTGACGGCGAAGGAGGCCGGTGAGCGTCTCCACTTCGCGGCGGCGAGGGATCATGCCGGATACGGTACCATGCAATATCGGCCGTTACAACCGATATTTCATGGATCAGATTTCGGCACGCGCCGGTGTGTTCAGCGTAACCAGGCGAGCTGTCAGCCGCCGTTGATCCTCCGATGCAGCTGACGCATCTGGTATCATTGACCCGCATGGACACCCGATCACCAAGACGGCAAACGATCCTCCTCGTCGCGCGGATCCTCCTCGGCGCGTAAGGCGCGCTCTGGATCGTGTTCGCTGCGCTCCTCGTGCTCCGCCGCGACGGCGCTTCCGACTCGTCCGCGTTCCCGTCCTGCTGCTCCTCGCCTTCGTCGGAGCGAACGCCATCCTCTCGGTAACCGACCAGGTCGGGACCTTCGACATCCTCGTCCTTGCCGCCGACATCGCAACGCTCGTGCTGCTCCTGATCCTGCGCCGCAACCGACGGTAGACAGGCGTCGAGCCAGGAAAACCGCACCGCATCATGCTATCTTCATCAGTAATGATGCTGATGAGGTGGGTTCCCCGGGAGTCCCGGTGGGTGCCGTGGAAGTGCGCGCGTGTCCTTGCTGCCCTGGTGCTGGCAGGATGCGGATACAGCCCCTTTGCGACACCCGTTGAAGACATGATCATCGATCATGAATGCCGAAGCCTCGCGGCAATCCCGCTGGAGTGGATCGAGCAGGCGAAAGCCGATCTCCACATCGCCTACGGGCACACCTCCCACGGCAGCCAGCTCATCACCGGCATGGAGGGCTTGATCGCATTCAAGGGGCCCCACTACGAGTTCAACACTGGAGGAACGGGTGGAGCGCTCGATCTTCGCGACACTCCGTTTTCGGGCGCGAGCGATCTGGGAAACCCCGACCGGACGGCGTGGGCGGCGGCAACGCGCACCTACCTCGATGCTAACCCCGATGTGAATGTCGTGATGTGGTCGTGGTGCGGCCAGGTGAGCACCGCGACCGAGCAGGACATCGAGACGTACCTCGGGCTGATGAGCGCCCTGGAAAGCGATTACCCTGGCGTCCGGTTCGTCTACATGACCGGGCACCTCGACGGCACCGGTCTGGACGGCAACCTGCACCTGCGAAACCAGCAGATCAGGGACTACTGCTCAGCCAACGGGAAGATCCTGTACGACTTCGCGGACATTGAAAGCTACGATCCGGACGGCGCATACTTCGGCGACAAGCACCCCACGGACAACTGCGACTACGACAGCGGGAACTGGGCGACGGAGTGGCAAAGCTCACACACGGAGGGTGTCGACTGGTATAACTGCTCACCCGCCCACACACAGCCCTTGAACGGCAACCTCAAAGCATACGCGGCCTGGTGGTTCTGGGCACGGCTCGCGCATTGGGATGGGGCCGGCCCCTGAGCGGTTTCACGCGTCGCGCGGGACCAGGCCTCGAACGGCGCTCACGCAGGTCACTCCCTCGGCATCCATAGCTGCGATGCACCGGTTGCACTGGTCGCAGTCCGACTCCGTGACCTCTCCTGACTTCAGGCGGCGCGGGAACTCGGGGTCCCGCACCGTGGATCGGCCGATCTGGATGAAGGGGCAGCCAGCCCCCAGCACCTTCTCCATG
>JAPLSM010000281.1 GCA_026398635.1 Spirochaetota bacterium
AGGGACGAAAGCCCGGCGGCCTTCGCGGTGCGTGAGAGCTCCTTCATGTGCCGGAACCAACGCGCGAGCCCGGGTTCCTTCTCGCCGGGGATGTCGCGGAGCACCGAGCCGCAGCTGGAGCCCGCGGACGACGCGCCCACCCACGCGGCCACCCGGATCAGCCGCTCCCACGCGAGACGGGAGGCGGCCTCGAGGTGCGGGTCGGCCGTGAAGAAGCCCGTCATCTCCCGGTAGGAGCTGTAGGTGCTCTCGATCCTGATGCCGCGCCGCTCGGCCTTCCGGCTGAGGTCGCGGAACCACTCCGCGTCCGCGTGGAAGAACGGGAAGGAGCTGCCGAGCTGCAGCCAGCCCACGTGCTGCTCGGCCATGAGGCCGAAGAGCCAGTCGAAACTGTAGCGGTTCTCGATGGGGTCGCTCTTGACCCCGACGTGCACGGTCATGGGATGAACACCACCTTCGCGAAGTATTCGCCGCCGGCCATGATGCGGCGGAAGATGCCCGGTCCCTCGGCCAGGGGCACCACGTGGCTCACGAGCGGCGCGACGTCGATGCCCCGGCCCATCCGGGCGAGCGATTCGGTCCAGTCGTTCGCGCCCTCGGGCGCGACGCGCGAGTTCCACGTCCCGCGGATGGTCACCTCGCGGCGCAGGAGCGAGGACACCTCGCGCTCCTCGAGCGTCAGGCTGCCGCGGATGTTGCCCATCAGCACCGACTGCCCGCCGTGGCGCACGGCCGCCAGCACCTGCCGGAAAGTGAGCGGCAGGCCGACCGCCTCGAGGGCCGCGTCCACGCCCATTCCCCCTGTGCGCTCGTGGAGCGCCTCCACCGGGTCGCCCGCGCGCGCATCGAGCGGCTCGAAGCCCATGGAGTGTGCGAGGGCGAGCTTGCGGTCGTCCACGTCCACCACGATGACTCTCGCCGCAACGTTCAGCCGCAGCCACTGGCCGGCTATGTTCCCGATCGGTCCGCCTCCGAACACCGCGACCGTCGCGCCGGGCGGGAGGTCGGCTTTCGAGGCCGCGTGCCGGGCCACCGCACAAGGCTCGGTGAGCGCCGCGTGAAGCAGTTCGACTCCCGCGGGCACGCGGAAGAGGTTGCCCGCCGGAACCCAGACGCGTTCCGCGAATGCCCCGTCCCGTCGGGAGCCGAGGTAATCGTACGAAACGCACCGGTAGTGATCCCCGCTGCGGCAGGCGGCGCAGACGCGGCACGGGATGAGCGGGAAGGCGGTGACGGCATCGCCGGAAGCGAATCCGCCGCCGGCCGGCGCCTCGATCACGGTGCCCGAGAACTCGTGGCCCATGATGAGGGGGTATCGGTACGCGCCTCCGCCAAAACCCCGGTGAAGGTCCGAGTTGCAGACGCCCGAGAAGGCGACCTTCACCAGGGCCCATTCGGGGCCTGGGCGCACCGGTTCGGGTACTTCACGCCAGACGAGTTCCTTGTCTCTCTCGAGCACAAGAGCTTTCATAACTGCACCACGGGAACGCACCATATAACGGAAGAGTATCATTGGACAAGAGGGTGATGAATGATATTGATCGGAAGTGATCGAAATCGCTTGAGATTCGATTGGAAATGGTTGTATAATAATCCCATGAAGAGGGTAGTCGGTTAGCTCCTCCTCGCGTCCTTCGTAGCCGACGGGAACCAGTTGTAACCATGGGTAACGTCGGCTTCTGTAATCGGGGCAGTGATTACAGCCTGTTCGAGGAGCCGCCGAAAAACGAGTCCTCGACTATGCGACGTGCGACGGTTGAACCGAAAAGTGAACTCCTCCAGATAGCCTTGTAAGTGAGTGGGTGCGAACGATCCCTGATGAGTACCGAGGAGCCAACGT
>JAPLSM010000408.1 GCA_026398635.1 Spirochaetota bacterium
CCGCGCCGCAGGAGTCCGTGGTGAACTCGTTGAACTCGGTGAGGTGCGGGTAGTCGGACTCGTTGGTCTCGATGTTTGGCGCGATCAGGCCGCCGAGGTCGATGCCGTCGCCGATGTAGTGCCGGCCGTCCATGCCCGGCATGCCGCCAGCGCCCCCGAACCCGTTGAACCCGAACATAACGTAGAAGCTGTTCGACCGGTGGTCGATGCCGGTGATCGTGGGGCCGTTCCACCGGTTCCAGCCCGCCGGCACCCGGTCGGGCAGGACCTTCGACAGGGCCATCCAGCAGGCCTCGAGAATGGCGCAGGCCGTGTCGAGGGTGCACGAGGCGACCGGGGCCGGGAACCGGGGGTTCACCACGGATCCCTCGGGTGCCGTGATGTGCACGGGGCGATAGACCCCCTCGTTGTGGGGGATGTCGGGCGTCGTGACGGTGGTGAGGAACGCGACGTAGACGCACGTCGCCGTGTTCGCCATTGGCGAGTTCACGAAGCCGGTCACCTGCGGGTCCGAACCTGCGAAATCCACCCACGCCTCGTCGCCCTCGATGCGGATGCGCACCTTGATCCTGATCGGGGTGTCGCTGAACCCGTCGGAATCGAGGAAGGTCTCACCCTCGTACACGCCGTCGGCGAGCTTCTCGATCTCGCGGCGCATCCGGCGCTCAGCGTAGACGTGGATGTCCTCGATGGTCGCGCGGGTCTTCTCCACGCTGTACTTCGCGAGCAGCTCCCGGATGCGCTTCTCGGCGACCCGGCAGGAGGCCACCTGCGCCTTCATGTCCACCCACAGCGCGTCGGGCATCCGGGTGTTAATCCGGATCATGTTGACCACGTCCATGATGGGCTTCTCGTCCCGGTAAATGCGCAGCGGCGGGATCCGGATCCCCTCGTGGAACAGCTCGCGCGCGCTGGGCGCGTACGAGCCGGGCTCGATGCCGCCGACGTCGCCGTGGTGCGCGCGGTTGATCGCGATGAACTGCAGCGCCCCGTCGTGGAAGATCGGCTTCATGATCGTGATGTCGGGCAGGTGCGTTCCCCCGAGGTAGGGGTCGTTGAGCACGAACACGTCCCCTGGGTGGATGTCGTCGCGGAACTCACGGCTGATCGCCTTCGCGGCCTCCATGACCGAGGCGGTGTGGGACGGCACCCCGTCGATCTGGGCGACGATGCGGTTGGCCCAGTCGCAGATCGCGCACGAGAAGTCGTGCACCTCGGCGAAGATGGGGCTGATGGAGGTGTTGATCATCGTGATCCCCATCTCCTGGTTGATCGTGAGGAGCCGGTTGTAGATGACCGCGAGCGTGATGGGGTCGCGCGCCCCCTCGAACTCCTTCTTCCGCTGCTGCGCGCTCATGCTCGGGCCTCCATGACGACGTTCTCGAACCCGTCGACCCTCGCGTCCCACCCCGGGTGCACGACGATGGTCGTGATCCGCTCCTCGATGATGGCGGGCCCGGGGATCCGGTTCCCCGGCTCGAGGAGGTCGCGGTTGTAGACCGGCACCTCCACGAGGCCGCCCCGCTCCTCGAAGTGGGCCTTCCGCTTCCCCTTCTGCGCCTTCGCGGGGTCGGCCTTCCCCTCCCGGCGCTCGAAGAGACCGGTTTTGTCCACGGCGCCCACCGCCGTGATGCGGAGGTTCATGATCTCGAGGAGGTTCTCGGGCGTGGAGTACGTGTACAGCATCTCGTGCGCCCGGTGGAACGCTTCCGCGATCACGGGCAGGTGCCGCTGCTCGATCGTGCACGCGGAAGGAATCTCGACGCTCACCTCGTGGTGCTGGCCCACGTACCGCATGTCGAGGTGGCGCACGAGGCTCGCCCGCCCGCGCTCGACGCCCTCCTGGAGCAGCTCCGCCATCGCCTTACGCTCCGTCGCTTCGATCACCGCGGTGAACTCCGCCAGGTCGACGCCGGGGATGACCGCGTGGAAGGTCTTCAGGCTGTCCAGCCGGACGTCGCTCTCCAGCATGCCCAGGGCGCAGAACACGCTCGCGGCACGGGGCACGATGACGGTGGTGGAACCGACCTCCTCGGCGATCTTGCACGCGTGGATCGAGCAGGCGCCGCCCGCGCTGACCAGCGCGTATTCCCGCGGGTCGTGGCCGCGCTGCACGGACACCACCTTCGTGGCGTCGGCCATGTTCTGGTTGATGATCCGGAAGATCCCCGCCGCGGCCTCCACCTCGCTCATACCGAGCGGCTCCGCGACGACCTTCCGCACGGCCTCGCGCGCCTTCGGCTCGTTCACCTTCATCTCGCCGCCGAGGAAGAAATCCCCGTCGAGGTAGCCGAGCAGCAGGTTGGCGTCCGTCACCGTCGGCTTCGCGCCCCCGAGGTCGTAGCAGACCGGGCCCGGGTCCGAGCCGGCGGAGGCGGGCCCCACCTTCAGCATTCCCCCCGCGTCGAGCCAAGCGATGGAGCCTCCGCCCGCACCGATGGTGTTGATGTCGCACATGGGCTTGGCGATCCGGTAGCCGGCGATTGAGCCCTCGGTGCTGAGGCTCACCCTGCCCTCGTTCACCAGCGTGACGTCGAAGGAGGTGCCGCCCATGTCCATGGTGATCAGGTTGCCCCGGCCGAGGAGCTCGGCGAAGAAGATGCCGCCCACGGCGCCCGCGGCGGGACCCGACAGCAGGGTCGCCGAAGCGTGGCGGATGGCGGTCTCCGCGGTCATCACCCCTGCGTTGGATGCCGTGACGTAGAAGGCCCGCGACAGACCGTCGCGCTTCAGCTTCGCCTCGAGCGTCGAGAGGTAGACGGTGAGCTTCGGCCCGACGTAGGCGTTGGCGACCGTCGTCGACATCCGCTCGTACTCGCGGATCTGGGAGAGCACCTCCGAGGAGATCGAGACGAAGGCGTCGGGCATCTCCTCGAGGACGATGTCCCGGATCGCCCGTTCGTGCGCGTCATTGAGGAAGGAGAACAGCGTGCAGACGGCGACGGCCTTCACCCCCTCCCGCCGGAAGAGCGCGCAGGCGTCGCGCACGTCCTGCTCAACCAGGGGCTGCACCACCGCGCCCCGGTGGTCGATCCGTTCGCGGACGCCGATGCGGAGGCGCCGGGGCACGAGTGGGGCAGCGACGGGCAGGTACAGGTCCCAGATGTTCTCCTTGTGGGCCCGGCGCAACTCCAGCGTGTCGCGAAAACCCTTCGTGAGGATGAGGCCCGTGACGGCGCCCGTTCCGGTGAGCAACGTGTTCGTCGCCACCGTGGTACCGTGGGCGAAGAAGTCCAGGTCGCCCAGGAAGCCCCGGACGTCCCTGCCGAAATGCTCCGCGGCCTTGCGGATGACGTTGTACAGCCCGATCGACGGGTCCTTCGGCGTCGACAGCTCCTTGAAGTTGTGGATCGCGCCTTTCTCGTCGATGACCACGCCGTCGGTGAAGGTGCCGCCGGTGTCGACGCCCATCCTCAGTTTCATGCGCACCCCCGGCCGGCCTACAGGGCCCCGATCGTCTTGAGGGCAGCCTTCACTCCCGCCTTCTCCTCGGCGGTGAGCTCGGGCAGCGGACCGCGCAGGTACCCGCCGGGCAGGCCGAGGAGGTTGAGCGCCTCCTTCGCGGGGGCCACGTAGCCCGGGTCGTACTCGAGGTACTTGTTCAGCGT
>JAPLSM010000161.1 GCA_026398635.1 Spirochaetota bacterium
CCGCACAGCGGGCCGAAGGTCTGGTAGGGCTCGTAGTCCTTCTTGTATTCCTCCCGCATCTTCTTGCAGACGGCTGCACAGGGCTCCCCGCACGTCCGCTGGTGGCGCGGCACGATGGTCTCCTCGTTGAACTGCCGCAGATAGTGGCCCGTCACGAGCCGCTCGTGCAGGGCGAGCCGCTCCTGTTCGGTGCCGAAGATCGTGCGGTAGTTGAACGCCATGATCCGGCCCTTGACGGTCGCGAAGTTCACGCCGAAGGTTCCGCCCGTCGCGAGGTTCGCCTCGTAGCGGTACTTGGTGGTGGACTCCAGGTCCTTGGCGAGGAGCTTCTGACGGTACTTGGCCTCGAACCACGCGTCGGCGACCGTGCGGTCCCGGAAATCCTCGTCGGCGAACGTGCCCCCGTAGATGATGGCCGCGATGCCGTGCTCGGTCAGGAGCTTCGTCCCCATCCCCCCGCGCCCTGCCCACGTGTCCACGTGCGTGAGCGCTCCCTGCACCACGGGCACCGATACGATTCCCCCCATGTCCGTGGCGAGGGCCGCGGGACCGGTGGCGAGGATCCGGGGATCGGCGGCGTACCGCTTCGCGAAGCGATCGTGCACGTGATCGAGCAGCGCGTAGACCCCGCCCCGGCCCTGCGACCACACGGCCCTGACATCCACGGGCTCCAGCTCGACCTCGACCTCCTCCCCGCGGGTGCGGTTGAGGTACAGGATCGACGGTGTGGGTGCCCTGCCGAGGATCGACAGCGTGTTGAGTCCGAGGTTGTCGAAGACGAGTCCGGCGCCCCCCATGGAGGAGACGAAGAACCCGCGCCAGGCGGGGGAGAACCCCGTCACGAAGAGACGGTTCGAGCCCGGCAGGATCGATCCCGCGAACAGGCCGACGCCGATGTTCAGCGACCGGTGCCGGCCCGAGAGGTGCAGCCCGAGATCCACCGGACCGAAGAAATCGCCGACCGGGTAGCGCTTCACCCGGTAGAACCCGGTCTGCGCGTCGAGGAGCAACACCTTCTGGTCCATAACCGGGGAGTATGAGCCCGGGACCGGCGATTGTGAAGCCGGTGCCGTTATCCGCCCGTTCCCGCTTTGAGCCGCTCGATTCGGGCGGGGTCCAGCCGCACGTGCAGGTTCTTCTCCTGCGTGGGCAGCACGAGCCCCTTCGGCCCGCCCTTCGCCCGGCGCAGGTGCTTCACCCGGGTGTAGTAGATGTCGCCCGCGCCCGAGGCTTTCGCCCGGCTGAAGTGCAGGGCGAGGTTCGCGGCGTCGAGCATGGTTTCGAGCGGCGGGGACTTGCCGGCCGGCGCCTTTACGAACACGTAAGCCCCGGGGTAGTCGCGGCAATGGAACCACCAGTCGTTGCCCCGTACGTGCCGGCGCAGGAGCTCGTCGTTCTCCTTTGCGCTGCGGCCCACGAGGATGCGATAGGGCGGAGACGCGAACACGAGGCCGGGCGCTCCGGGGCCGGCAGCGGGAGAGCGGGGCCGGATCGCCGCCTTCCGGGCCTGCCGGATCCCCTCGAGGTCGGGCGAGGAGGCGAGGCGCGCGCGCTCGGCCTCCACTTCGGCGAGGGCGCGCCGCAGGCCGGCGATGTCATCCTTCACGCGCTCGAGACCGTCCCGGGCCTTGCGGTGGCGCTCGTAGTAGACTTCAGCATTCTGGGCCGGCGTGAGTCCGGGAACCAGCTCGATCTCGATGGTCGCGTTGTCGTGGAACCAGTCCTCGGTGCGCAGCCACCGGTCGCCTTTGGCGATGAGGTGCAGACTGCTCGTGAGCAGGTCACCGAGCTCGCGGTAGCGATCCACGTTCGAGTACTCCGCGAGGCGCTTCTCGAGCTTCGCCAGCGTGGCCGCGAGCTTGGCCTCCCGCATGGAGAGCTCCGCGTCGACCTCCGCGGCGAGGTTCTCGCGTCCCTCGGAGGTTTCCAGGTCCCGGTAGTGCCGCTCCAGGCGTTCGTTGAACGTGCCTTCGCCCGCGAGGTCCCGCACCGCGTACTCACGGGCCGGGCCGGTTCGGCCGCCACCTCCGCCTCCGGCTCCGCCGGGGACCGGGCCGGTGTAGCGGCCTCCGGATACTTCGCCCCGCTTCGGCCGGCGGTAGAACGCGTCGAGGATGACGCCCTCGGCATCGGTCGCGATGAGGTTGGCAGCCGACGACCAGAGCCTGATCCAGAGTGTTTTCCGCTCGTCGCCGCGCGCGATGTCCACGCGCACGATCCGGTCGGCCTCCACCTGGCGGGCGCTCTCGATGCGGCCGCCTTTCACGTGCGCCCTGAGGAACATCGCGAAGCGCAGCGGCTTCGACGGGTTCGGAAGCTGCTCGGCGATCGCATGCAGGCGGGGGTACCGGCTGGAGAGCGAGACCAGGAGGGACAGCCGCGACGGCCCCGGGTGTTCCGCTCCGGCCCGGGGCCGGAAGAGGTCCAGCACGATCCGGTCGTGGGAGGGCTGGTGGATTTCCTGCACCAGGCAGCCCGCGAGATCCAGCTCGGACAGGACGAGATCGATCTCCCTCCAGTTCAGGGAGGAGGCGGGCGGCACGTCACGGTTCCTTGACGAGCAGGGCTCGTATCTCGGACACCATGTAGAACGAACCGGTCACGAGGATCGGCCGGCCGGCGGCGAGCTCCCGGGCCCGCGCCAGGGCCCGGACGGGGTCCTCGAGCAGCTCCACGCCCTTGTGCATCTGCCGGAAGATGGCCCACACCTCCCGAGGGTCGCTCGGCTTGAAGGCGTTCGGCCGGGAGATCACGATCCGCTCGAAGGCGGGTGCGAGCACTTCGGCCATCTCGTGCGGCCGCTTGCCCGACACGGAGCCGAACAGCAGCACCCCGCCCGCTGGGTACAGGACCTGGAACGTCTCCAGGAGCCGGCGCACGGCGAGCGGCGTGTGCGCGCCGTCGAGCACCACCGTTGGTGAGCCCGGCACGATCTCCATCCGGCCGGGCAGGCGGGTCGCGGCGAACCCCGCGCGGAACTGCGTCTCCGCGATGCGGGGCCGGCACCGGCGCAGGCAGAGGTACGCGAGCGCCGCGTTCTCGGCCTGGAACGCGCCGGGCATGGACAGGGTGAACGACACCGGTTCCCCGCCGCGGAGGCGCAGCGTGAAACCGGTAGCCGTTGTGCCGGGAGCGACGGACAGGATATCCGCCTCCTCGTCGAGGAAGGCGAGTGGCGCACCGCGCAGAGCCGCGGCCCTGCGGAAAACCTCCTTGGACTCCGGGGGCCGGCCCGCGGCGAAGGCGGGCACGCCCTCCTTGATGATGCCCGCCTTCTCGGCCGCGATCTCCTCGATGGTGTCCCCGAGGATGTCCGTGTGCTCGAGGTCGAGCGGCGTCAGCACCGATGCCTCGGGCATGATGACGTTCGTGGCATCCAACCTGCCGCCGATGCCGGTCTCCACGACCGCGTCGTCGCACCCCGCCTCGCGGAAGGCGAGGAAGGCGAGCAGGGTGAGCAGCTCGAACGTGGTGGGCGAGAAGCCGCCGGGCAGGCTGTCGGCAAGTCCGTCGACGAGTGCCCGGGCCCGATCCGCCATGAGCGTGAAGAGGACCGGATCAGGCGGCTGGCCGTCGACGGAGATGCGTTCGAGCGGGCTCGACACGTGCGGCGAGGTGTAGAGCCCGGTTTTCCTGCCGGAGGCGGTGAGGACGCCTGCCATAAGCGCCGCGGTGGACCCCTTGCCCTTGGAACCTGCCACGTGGAACGACCGGAACCGGGTGTCGGGACCGCCCGCGGCCTCGAGCAGCCTCCTCATGCGGTCCAGGCGCCAGACGCGCTTGTCGAGCGCCGGCAGGTTCCGCTCGAGGTTGGTGAAGCTCTCCGCCCAGGCGAAGACCTCCCCCGGGCCGCGGAAGCTCATCGCCTCAGCACCGAGGTCTCCCGCTCCATCGTGCCGGTAGCGATGATCTCCTCGATCTTGTACGTGCCGTACTTCCGCGCCTTCAGGAACCCGTCCCAGGCCGCGTCCGCCAGGCGTCCTCCCTCCAGCAGGTGGTGCAGCCACTGCTCCGTGTAGGAGGGATCTTGTTGAGGGTGGCCGGCCTGGATCTCCTGGAGCCAGGCCTGGTTATAGTGCTCCTGGCTGCCGATGGGCGGGGCGATGATGATCGGGATGCCGAGGCCGCAGTAGAACGAGAGCTCGCTCGGCTTGGTCCAGAGGATGTCCGTGGAGCGCATGCAGGCGGTGAAGCGCTGGAAGTACTCCTCGAGGGTGGCGCCGAAGACGCACCCGATCATTGGCAGCTCGAGATCCTTCTTCAGCGACTCGACGAAGGCCGCCACTTCGGGCCGGACCCCCGCGAGGATGGTGAGGCGCAGGTCGCCTTTTACGATCCTCTGCCGCAGGCTCTTCGCCATGGCGCAGGCGATGTCCGTCTGCGCGCCCGCGCCGCCGATCCCGAAAGTCAGGTTGATGGCCTTGTCCCGGGGCGGCCGGCAGTTGGCCGGGCCGAGGAAGTGCTCGACCTCGTGCCGGTGCAGCGGCCAGAACCGGTTGGCCGGGTCCAGCCGGTGCAGGCGCGCGCCCATGTCGCGCCGTAGCACGGACAGCTGCCGGTCGCCGAGCAGCTCCACGGGCAGGGGGAATCCCGTCAGCCAGATGCGCTCGTCGGGCACGCCGTAGAGCTTGAGCCGTCCCACGGTGCGGCCGCTCGGCGCGAGGTAGACGATGCGGCTCTTCCGGGGGTCCTCCGCCACCCAGATCCGGTTCACCTCCGCGTCGCAGATGACGCAGTAGATGCGCGAGTAGCCGGCCATGTCGGCCGCGATGGCCGGGGTGTAGAACGTGGTCACCAGGGGCAGGGGCTTTGAACGCATCGTCTCCAGCATCCCGCTGCACATGCCTTTTTTTATCAGGCCCTTCAGCCACCCGACCTGGAAGGAAGGCGCCGACCGGTCCTGCATGGGGTAGAACCGGGGGATGTTCTGCAGCCGGTCGAGCACTCCGAAGAGCGCGCCGCCGATGATCGGCCAGCTCTTGGTGCGCGAGAGGACTTCGTAGCTTCGCCGCAGGTTTTCCCACTGCTTCTGCTCGTTGGGGGACGTGGTGTCCGCCCGGCCGAGGGTCATGATGCCGCCCTCGGCCACGTGGCGCAGCGGCCACGCGGCGCGCTGGTGACCCAGGCCCATGTCCGCGGTGACGACCCAGGCGCGCACCGAGGGGCGGCGGGCGGGGGTCTTTCTGGCGGGTTTTTTCATCGGCGTCTTCTCTCCCTGAGGGCCAGGGCATGCGCCGGGAACCCCTCGTAGTCGGCGAGCGCAATGGCCTGGTCCCTGAGCGTATCATAGCCGTCGCCGGTGACCCACGCAACGGAGGTCCACTTCATGAAGTCCCGGACCGAGAGGGCGGACCACGTCTTCGCCGCGCCGCCGGTGGGCAGCACCGCGTTCACGCCGATGGCGTAGTTGGCGAGCGAGAAGGGGGTGTGCTGGCCGAGCAGCACCTCGCCGGCGTGCCGGACCAGCGACAGGGTACCGAGCGGCTCGGCGGTGGCGATCTGCAGGTGCTCGGGCGCCAGCTCGTTCGCAATGCCGGCAGCCTCCGCGATGTCCGCGGTGATCACGATGCCCCCGTAACCGGCGAGCGTGTCGGCCGCGAAGGTGCGCCGGGGCTCAGGAAGCTTCGCGAGATACTCCGGCAGGAGCCGGGCGACCTCCCGCGCCAGCGGCTCGCTCGGGGTGAGAAGCAGGGCCTGGGAGTCCGAGCCGTGCTCGGCCTCGATCAGGAGGTCGAGGGCGACGAGCGCGGGGTCGGCCGTTTCGTCCGCGATGATGGCGCTCTCCGTCGGCCCCGCGGGCAGCCCCGTATCCACCACGCCGGCGAGCAGGCGCTTGGCCGCGGCCACGTACCGGCTGCCGGGGCCGAGGAGCTTGACCACGGGTCGGATACTCTCCGTGCCCCAGGCCAGGGCGGCGAGGGCCTGCACGCCGCCCACCCGGTAGATTTCGTCGGCCCCGCAGAGGCGCGCGGTGAACAGGGTGGCCGGGTCGCACCGGCCCGCTGCGTCGGGCGGACTCACCACGACGATGCGCGGGACCCCCGCGACGCTCGCGGGCACGGTCATCATGTAGGTGGAGGAGGGGAAGCTGCCCCGGCCCCGGGGCACGTACAGGCCGACTGAGGGAACCGGTGTGGCGCGTTCTCCCGCCCTGACGCCGGGCCGGATCTCCCGGAATTCCATGGGCCCCGGCAGCTGGGCCTCGTGGCACCGGCGCACGTTGTCTGCGCACGCCCGGATCGCGGCCTTCACGCCCCCGTCGAGCCCGCGCTCGGCCGCGTCGATCTCCGCCTCGCTCATCCGCAGGGGCAGCCCCGAGAGGTCCGCGCCGTCGAATGTCCGGCTGTATTCGACGAGCGCTGCATCGCCCCGGGTTCGGACCGCTTCGAGGATGGCCCGCACCCTGGGCACGGCCTCCTCGATGTCCTGTCCCGAACGGGTGAAGAGGCGCGAGCGGTCTGCCGCGGAGAGATCCTTCCATCGCAAGAGGCGAACGTCCATGCCCGCCACTCTACCGGCAAGCGCGGCGCGCCGTCAATGAAGGCCGTTCGCGACCGGCGCGTTCACGAGCAGCCAGTTGGCGAGCAGCGTCCGTCCCCCGACCGCGTCCCGGTTGTCCACGCGCAGGTGGGAGACACAGCAATTGCCCGAAGCCGAGAAGAGCGGCATCCAGGCTCGCTGGCCGACCGTGGTTTTGATGATCCACTGGAGGAACCCGCTGTGCGTCACGCACAGGATGGAGCGCTCGCCGGCCTCTGCCCGGTAGAGCAGGAGCCGCCAGAGGTTCATCGCCCGTGCGTAGAGCTGCTCGACGGTCTCGGCGCCCGGCACCGCGTCCCAGCTCGACCGCTGGAACGCCGCGTGCTCGGCGGGGTGCCGCTCGGCGGCCTGCTCGAGCGACAGACCGGTGAAGATACCGATATCGATCTCCTCGAGCAGGGCGAGGGGCTCGGGCTCGGGCAGGCTGGCCTCGGAGGCGGCGATGGCCGCCGTCTCGGCCGCCCGTTCCAGCGGTGAGGCCAGCATCAGGCCGATGCCCCGGCCGGTGAGCCAGCGTCCGGCCTCGCGCGCCTGCCGCCTGCCGAGCTCCGTAAGCCGCGAGTGCTGCCGCCCTTGCATCTGCCGGTCTCGGTTGCCCTCGCTTTCGCCGTGGCGCATGAAGAGGAAGTCGGCGGTGCCGCAGAGCGCGCGGAAGTCGATCATGGGCTGGCGAGGGACCCGGTTTCGACCGAGTTCGCGCGGATGAGATCCCGGTACCACCGGGCGCTCGCGCGGGGTTGCCGCTCCTGGGTCGGGTAGTCCACGCGCACGAGGCCGAACCGTACGGCGCACCCGTACGCCCACTCGAAATTGTCTGTGAGGCTCCAGTGGAAGTACCCCGTGCACCGGCAGCCGTCGGCGATGGCCTTCCCAACTGCAGCGATGTGGTCGCGGAGATAGGCGATTCGGTCGGGGTCGTCCAGCGGATCCCGTCCCGCTCGTTCGATCGTGGGGAATCCGTTCTCGGTGATTACGACCTCCGGGTTCCCGTACTCGTCGCGCAGCCGGGTGAGGCACCGGTTCATGCCTTCTGGCCAGATCTCCCATCCGACCGCGTTGCGCGGCGCAGAAGGGTCCACGTGGAGTCGGGCCCTGGTATAGGGCGAGAGCGGCGCCCGCCGGTACACCTCGCGGGTGTAATAGTTGACGCCGATGAAATCCGTCGGGCGGGCGAGGGCGCCGACGTCGCGCTCGAACCCGCGGGGCAGGAACCTGCCGGCTCTCGACAGGACATCGGCGG
>JAPLSM010000282.1 GCA_026398635.1 Spirochaetota bacterium
GTCACCTCGCGCTTCGCCGCGTTCACGATGGCCTTCACCGGGCTGCCTGCCACCTCGACAGGCTTGCCGTTCGCGTCGGGAACGATCAGCTTCTGGTGCCACCCCTCGACCCAGACCGCGTACTCCCAGCCGCTGCCCTTCGCGAGCGACGCGTTGCGGCCCTCGAGCAGCCTGCGCGGGCCGGTGCCGGCTCCGGGGTCGACGTCGATGTACACGTCGAAGGTCTGCACGGAGAGGCCGATCCCCGAGTTCCAGGGATTGGCGATGGGGCCGGCCACGGCGAACTGGAGCACGAGGTTCTGTTCGTTCTGCGACACCGAGAAGCGTTCGATGTCGAAGACGCCCTTCTCGAACACCGCGTCCGTCGGGTAGGTGTAGCTGCCCGGGCCGTGATCGTCGCCGACGGGGTCCTTGATCGCGAGCACGGTCCTGGTGGTGCCGAGGTCGGGCAGGCGCAGCGCGAGCGGCCCGGCCGGCTCGCATGCGACGTCCGCGTCCGGCTTCGAGAGCACGAGCTGTGCGTACAGCGCGTCGCCGGTGCCGAGCTCGCCGAACACGGAGAGCGGCACGGCGATTTCCACGGTCCGGGCCCCGGCAGCGGCCGCTAACCCGGCAGGCTTCAGGTCCTCCCACTCGTCGTATTGGTTGAAGGCACGCAGCACGCCCTTGCGCGGGGTGATCGAGGTCCCGTTCGCCTGCAGGGGCGAGGAGAGGTAGAGCTGGAGCGACGCGCCCTTGCCGTACGAGGCGAGATCCTTCGCGGTCTCGACCTTGAAGTACACGCTGCTCGCGTCGAATCCCCACTGGAGCGTGCCGAGCAGGGCGGTGCCGAGCCTGACGGGCGCAGCGGCCGGGCCCCCGGCCCACGCCGCGGCCGACAGCAGTCCCGTCCGATCCCACTCGCCGGTCGCAGCCGCGCCGTCGACCTTCGGCGAGAACAGCCCCTCCGGCTCCATTGAGCCCTGCACCGCGGCAGGCTGGATGATGGGCACCCGCACGTAGTCGGGCACCGGCTCGCCGAGGGCGACGTACACCTCCTTCAGCAGAGCCCGGAAGGCGTCGTCGAAGTACCGGTCGTTGCCCGAGTCCTGATCGGTGCCGTACCACCAGAACCAGTCCGAGCCCTCGGCGAGGTACATGGCGTCCAGCGCCTTCGCGAGCTTTTCGGGCGTCGTGGTCTTCTTCTTGTACAGGTCGTACTGGCCCAACGCCTTGCGCGTCCTGCCGAGGTACTCCCACGCGAGGTTCTCCTCGGGCTCCCCGATCCACGTGGTGTAGTCCGGGGTGAACCAGCAGCCGCACCACAGGGAATCGATCTTCCGCTGCTCGGGGAACTTCGCGAGGTACTCCGAGGGCGTGACCGTGCGAACGGTCGTCGCCTCCGACAGCTTCCGGTAGAGGGCGTTCAGGAAGGCCTTGCCGTCGTTGGGGTAGTTCTCCCAGGCGTTCTCGCCGTCGAGGATGACGCTCACCACGTGCGGGCCCGTGGCGCCCTGCTCGGCGAGGCGCGCCCGGATGGCCTCCAGGCGCGCCATGAAGTTCTCGGCCGCCGCCTCGCCGGGCGTGCCCGAGTATTCGAAGCCGAGGAGGTCGGACAGGCGCAGGTCCCGGAAGAACACGGCGACCTTCGGCCCGTCCGCGTGCTGCACGTAGTACGGACGGTAGAGGTCGTCCGCCTCGTTCACCACGTCCCGGCTGCTGCGGGTGAAAGCCGCCTTGCCGATGGACTTCGCGAGCACCTGCTCGCCCGAGGCCATCCAGCGGAACCCGTTGTCGGCCACCATCTTGACGATGTCCTGGCCCACGGACCCCTCGCCCGGCCACATGCCGCGCGGGGCACGGCCGTAGTGCTGCCGGTAGACCTCCACCGCCTTCTTCACCTGTGCGATGGCATCCTGCGGCCAGGAGAAGCGCGTGGGCAGTGTGGCCGAAGGGTCGCCCTTCGCCGCCAGGTCGCTGTTGTAGATCAGGGGCAGGATGGGGTGCGCGTACGGCGTGGTGATGACCTCGATCTGTCCCTTGTCCTGCAGCGTCCGGTGCAGGGGGATCACCTTTCCCACGATGCCGCGCGCCGCGTCGAACACGATCTTCTTGTCGCCCTCGGTGAAGTCCCGCCCCTTCTCGACGAGGGCTGAAAGCGGCGGC
>JAPLSM010000400.1 GCA_026398635.1 Spirochaetota bacterium
GTCGTCGTGAAGGCGAAGGCGCAGAGCACGTACGCCACGATCACGCTCCAGACCCTCGCGGTGGTCGGCAGGATCACCTCGGGCCGGACCGCACTCGCCTCCAAGGGCAGCCCGACCGACAAGGCCGGGGCCACGGTCGACGTCTCCAACGGCACGCTGCTTCCCCTCATCGTGGCGGTGACCGCCGAGGACGGGGGCGTGCAGGAGTACCTGGTCGAAGTCGCGCGTGCGGACCCGGACCACAACACCGCGCTCGCCGAGCTCGCGGTGGCCGGAGGCCGGATGAGCCCGGCGTTCACTCCGAAGATGCTCACCTACGCCGTGCAGGTGCCGTACTCGACCCGGCAGCTCGTCGTCACGGCGAAGGTGCAGAGCAAGTACGCCACCATGCAGCTGGTGCCGGGCCCCGTGTCGGCGGGCACCACGGCGCCGTCGCTGCAGGCGAAGGGCGACCTCGCCGGGAAGACCGGCGTGACGGTCGAGTTCCCGACGGCCGAGCGGATCGTGCTCGCCGTGGCCGTGACCGCCCAGGACGGCAAGACCGTGCAGTACGTGCTCGACGTGCGCCGCTCTCCGCCGGACAGCAACGCGGACCTCGGCGCGCTCACGGCGTCGGCGGGCGTTCTGAGCCCGATCTTCTCGCCGCGCATCATTTCCTACGCGGTGAGCCTGCCGTCGAGCATCGAGGGCGTGAAGATCACCGCCTCGGCCGCCAGCGAGGTGGCAACGGTGACCGTGGAAGGGGCCACGGGCAGGCCGGCTGCCACCCAAACCTTCACGGTGGCCGTCGCAGCAGGCGCCACCGAGACGGTCAACCTGATCGTGACCGCCGAGGACGGCTCGCAGAAGCTGTACCGGGTGCGGGTGAGCCGGGAGGCGGCCGCCCCGGGCAGCGGCGGCACCGGCAAGGACACGAATGCACGCCTGGCAAGCCTGCAGTTGGCGGGAGCGCAGCTGACACCGGCCTTCAACCCGGGCCTGCTCGACTACGAGGCGAAGCTGGCATCGAACGTCGCCTCGGTCACTCTGACCGCGCTTGCCGAGAGCCCCGGGGCCGTGATCGCGGTGGACGGGCAGCCGCTGGCCGGGACCGGGCGGGTGATCGCCCTCGAAGCAGGCGCGGCGAAGACGGTCATCATCGCCGTGACGGCCGAGAGCGGGCTCGTGGTGCAGACCATCCTCAAGCTGAGCCGCGAGGGATCCGGAACGCCGCCCTCCACCGGGACCGACCGGGTGTCTGTTTTCCTGAACGGGGTGGAGGTGGCCAAGCGCGAGCTCCTGGCGCTGGCGGACAGCAAGGGCTCCATTGGCGAGGAGGCGCGGATCACCGTCCGGTATTACCGGACGAACACGGTGATCTCCCAAGGCACCGCGAAGGTCGCCATGAAAACGCAGGGCGTCACGCCGGTGCTCACGGCGTCGTACCTCTCGCCAGGGGTGAGGCTGGAACGGGGCAAGATGATCGAGGTCGAGGTGGCCATCCCGGCCGGCGGGGCCAACTGGCTGTACTACACCGAGGCGCAGTGGTCGGCCGCGAGCGTCGAGGTCGACGTGCCCTTCCTGCTGTTCTCGAACAACACGCGGGTCGCCTGGCCGACGCTCGGCCGGGCCGTGAAGGTGATCGGGTACGTCTCGTTCTTGCCCGACGGACCGCAGAAAGCGGAGCGCCAGTCCGACTCGGAGTCTTTCGACCTCAACGCGAAGGGCGAGTACGGCGTGGAGGTGGTCTTCACCAGCACGTCGGGCCAGGTGCTGGGCACCGACACCGTGTGGACCAAGCCCGGGCTGCCGCGCAGCCATGTCTTCCCCTTCACCAAGGTGTTCAGCCTGCCCGAAGGCGGCAGCGTGAAATACACCCTGATGGCGAAGGCAAAGAACGGCAGGGCCTGGTCGACCACCGGCACCGTGCAGATCTGGACGACGAACCTCGCCTACGAAGGCGGGTTCGACCCCGTGATCCTGCGCCTCGTCGACGACCTCGTGCCGGCGAAGTAGCCGGACGCCTCGGATTCATCGACGGCCGGGCAGCGACGCCCGGCCGTTTTCATTGCCCGGGCCCGAGACCGAAGATGCGCGTCGGGTTGTCGTGGAAGACGGCCCGCGCGACCGCCAGCGCCTGCTCCCGGCCGAAGGTGCCCTCCCGCACCTTCTCCGCGAGCACGCGCGCCACGTTCTCCCGCGCCATCTGCAGGTGCCCGTAGACGCCGTCCACGAAGAGGTAGTCCCCGCCGAAGGCCGAGATCTTGGTGAACGGCAGCGCGTCGAGGAACCCCGACAGGGCTCGGCGGGCGGCAACCGGCGAGATGATGTGCGCCCAGCACATGTCCATGAAGACATTGGGGAAGTTCTTGCACAGAGCCGTCGCGACCTCCGTGAACGGCCAGCCGATGTGGAAGAGGTCGAAGCGGACGCCGGGGTGCGCGAGGAAGAGGGGGTTCAGCAGCATCGGGTCGCTGTTGGCGAGCAGGTTGCCGTTGCCCTCCTGCAGCCCCGTGTGAAACTGGCACGCGAGACCCCGCTCGCCGGCCCGGCGCAACTGGTGGTGCATCACGAAGTCCTGCGCCGGCAGGGGCAGGGGCGTGGCGGCATCGGGCGCGCGTCCCGCCCGGTCCCAGGCCGCGATCGCGGCCGTGAACGCGCCGCGGGCCTCGGAGACCGGCACCGAAGCGAATGCGAGCGACCGCTCGTAGGCCAGTGCGCACTTCAGCCCGGCGATGCCGGATGCCACGGCCTCTTCCAGCTCCCGGTCGAACCCCTCGAGCCAGTCGTCGAGGGAGCGCACGGGTCTGCCGAGAATGCCTTCCACCCAGGGGATGCCCCTCGCCTTCCCGGGTCGGGGCACCAGGTAATACGCGGGGTGCCACATCCGTCGGAACAGCCCGGGGTCTGCTTCAAACCGGCCCGTGAATCCGTCGAGCAGGCTGGTCTCGATGCCGCAGAGGTCCTTGAGCACACGGCGATAATGGCCGGGAGCGAGCGATGCACGGAAAGCCGCGTCGAGCGCGGCGATAGTGCCGCGCCGGATCCCGTCGATGCCGTAGATGCCCCGGGCCGCGATGTCCAGCGCCCGGGCGTAGCCGGTGAACCTGCAGGCTTCCCAGAAGGGTTCAACCATGTCCCACCGCCCGGCAAGGGGCAGGCCGGTATCCTTCACCCGCTCGAGATCCGCGGGCCGCATGCCGGCGGAGACGAGATCGGCGCTCAGGTAGTGGCCGAGGTATTCACGCAGCACGTCCACGTCGCTCGGCCGATCGCTCTCGGCAAACGGCAGGTGCTCGTGGGTGTCGATCACGGGCAGCGACGAAATGTCGGCGAACAGGCCGCGTTCCAGGTCGTCCATCGTCCCTCCTTGCCGCGAACCGCGTGAACGCCTATCACTGTACCATGGACAAGGCTGCGGCGCGCAAGCTGATGAAGGCGGTGCTCGCGGGAATACCGGTGGCGGACCTCGAGAGCCGGTCCGCGCTCGCCGCGGCGCGCTTGCTTGCGTCGCAATGGTGGCGGGAAGCCGACGTCGTGCTCGCCTTCCTCGCCATGCCCGGCGAGCCCGACCCGCGCGCGGTCGTGTCCGCGGCGCACGCCGAAGGGAAGACCGCCGCCGCACCGCTCATCGTGGACGGCGCCCTCTCGTTCCGGGTGATCGCGGGCGATACGAAGCGCCTCGCCCGCGACACCTGGGGGATTCCCCAGCCCGACCCCTCGTGGCCCGCCTGGGTGCCAGGGCCGGGACCCGCGAACGTGCTGGTCGTCACCCCCGGCCTGGCCTTCGACGCGAAGATGCACCGGCTGGGCCGGGGCAGGGGCTACTACGACCGGTTCCTCGCCCGGCTTCGCGCTGTGCCGGGCATCCGGTGCACGGCCGTCGCCTTCTGCCTCGACGAGCAGGTCGTCGACCATCTGCCGCACGATGCCCGGGACCAGGGCGTCGACGCGATCGTGACCGACCGGCGCACGATCGGGTGAGGCCGTCCCGCAGCGCAGGTGCTGGGGCTCCGCCCAGACATGGCGGGTACGCCGTGTCTGGCCACTTGATCCGGACTGCGGGCCGGCTTACATTCAGAAACGCCATGGCACCAATCAAATCAGCGTGGGAAGTCGCCCTCGAGAACACGAAAGACATCGAGGGCAGCAAGGAGACGCTCGCGGCCAACACCGCGCGCGACGAAGGACGGAAGCTCGCGGCGAAGGCGCTCGACGACCCCTCTTTCGGCCTGAAGGAGGCGCTCAAGTCCGTGGAGCGGGACCGGATCGCCCTCGTGCGCGAAGGCCTGATCCAGTCCCTGCTCGCCAATCTCGTGCTGCCGTTCGACCTGGAGGCCCTCGAGCGGCAGTACGCGCCCAAGCTCAAGAAGAAGGAAGAGGAGATGAGCCGGCAGCTGGGCCAGCGGGTCAAGATCAACCCGGCCCAGGACCCCGAGTTCCAGGCGATGCTCCGCAACTACCTGTCGCAGCTCGACCTCAAGTACGACGAGGTGCTCGCGAACGCCAAGGAGGAGATCCGGCAGCTCTTTGCCAAGAGCCCGGCATGACCTTCGCGGCCGACCTCCACCTGCACTCGCGGTGGTCACGCGCCACCAGCCGGGAGGCCGGGCTCGAGGGATACCACGCGTGGGCGCTCCTCAAGGGCATCTCGCTCCTGGGCACGGGCGACTTCACCCATCCCCGGTGGCTCGCGGACATCGGCACGAAGCTCGTCGAGCGCGACGGCCTGCTCGCGCTGAAGGACCCGCCCCGCGAGCCCGCGCTCGAGGGCGCCCGGCCCGCCGACATCCCCGTCCGGTTCATGCTCACCACGGAGATCAGCTCGATCTACCGGAAGGACGGCGCCACCCGCAAGGTGCACAGCCTCGTCGGCGTGCCGACCGTGGAGGATGCCCGGCGCCTCGCGGCCCGGCTCGCCGGCATCGGCAACGTGGCCTCCGACGGCCGGCCCATCCTCGGGCTCGATCCGAAGGACCTCCTCGCCATCCTGCTCGACATCTCGGCCGACGCGTTCCTCATCCCCGCCCACATCTGGACCCCGTGGTTCTCCCTGTTCGGATCCCGGTCCGGGTTCGACCGGATCGAGGACTGCTTCGAGGACCTCACGCCCCACGTCTTCGCCCTCGAGACGGGCCTCTCCTCCGACCCCCCCATGAACCGGCGCTGGAGCAGCCTCGACCGGTTCCGCCTGGTGTCCAACTCCGACGCCCACTCGCCGGCGAACCTCGGCCGGGAAGCGAACCTCTTCGACACGGGCCTGGACTACCGCGGGGTGCTCGACGGTCTGCGCACGGGAGCGGGGTTCCGGGGAACCGTGGAGTTCTTCCCCGAAGAGGGCAAGTACCACTTCGACGGGCACCGCGCGTGCTCGGTGTGCCAGGATCCCGAGGAGACCCGACGGCGGGGCGACGCCTGCCCGGTGTGCGGGAAAAAGCTCACCGTCGGCGTACTGAACAGGGTCCTGGCGCTCGCCGACCGGCCGGAACCCGTGTACCCGCGCCCGCAGGAGACGTTCCGCCGGCTCGTGCCGCTGCCGGAGCTGCTGGGCGAGGCGGTCGGGACCGGGTCCGGCTCGAAGGCGGTGGCCGCGCTGTACGCCCGGCTGGTCTCGACGTTCGGCAGCGAGTACGCGTTCCTGCTCGAAACGCCGCTCGAGGACATCGCGCGCGGTGCGGGCACGCTGCTCGCCGAGGCGGTGAAACGCATGCGCGAGGGCGCGGTCGAAACGAGCCCGGGGTACGACGGGGAGTTCGGCGTGGTCCGCGTTTTCGCGCCGGGCGAACGGGAGCGGCTGGCAGGCCAGGACGACCTCTTCGCCGGACTTTCCGCGGCGCCCCGTAAACGTCGGGACCGTGCGCCCGCCGAGGCCGACGCTGCGGGCCGGGATCGGCCCGCCTGCCTGCCGCGGGCGGAGGCGGCCGACGACGCCGGCAGCCTCGACGCCGACCAGTCGGCGGCTGTCGCATCGGATGCCGGAAGCCTCCTCGTCTTCGCCGGACCGGGCTCGGGCAAGACCCGGGTCCTGACGCACTGGATCGCGCGCCGCGTGCGCGCAGGTGCCGCGACGGACGGACGGGCGCTGGCCGTCACCTTCACCAACCGGGCGGCCGTCGAGGTGCGGCAGCGCCTGCGGCGCCTGCTCGGCGAAGCGGCGGACCGGGTGACGGTGTCGACCTTCCACGCGCTCTGCCACTCCCTCCTCCGCGAGCGCGACCCCGGGACCTCGACCGTGTACGGGCCCCGCGACCGGGAGGAGCTGCTGCGGCTGATGCTGCCTCCGGACCAGGCGGGCCGCGCACCGGCACTTGCCGCCCGCATCGAGCGCTGCCTCGAGGGAACCGACCGGCCCGATGCCGACCTCGCCGCCCTCATCGGGCGCTACCGCGACCGCCTGTCCCGGATGGGTGCGCTCGATCTCTCGGCGCTCGTCGCCGACGCGGTGGGTCTGCTCCGCGCGGACGGCGCCTTCCTCGCCTCGATCCGGAAACGGTTCCCGGTGATCGCGGTCGACGAGCTGCAGGACATCAACCCCGCCCAGTTCGACCTGCTGCGCCTCCTCTCCGCGGGAAGCCCCGTGCTGTGCATCGGCGACCCCGACCAGGCCATCTACGGCTTCCGGGGATCGGACCGGTCGCTGTTCTACCGGTTCCGTGACGAGGCAGAGGCCCGGACCTACACCCTGCCGCTGAACTACCGGTCCACGCCGGCGATCGTGCGGGCCGCAGCGGGAATCATCGGTGAGCAGCGCGCCGTGCCCGTGCCTCCGGCCGCGGTGCGCCCCGGCCGCGACCGGGTGCGCGTGTTCGCCGCGGACGATCCGGCCGCTGAAGCCGGCTTCATCGCGTCGGCCATCGACCGGCTCGTCGGCGGGGTCGACAGCGTGGCGGTCGACGCCCTGCGCGGAACGGGCGGCGGCCGGTCGTTCGCGGATTTCGCGGTGCTCTTCCGCACCCGCGCGGTGAGGGACGCCCTGCTGCCCGGTTTCGAGCGGGCAGGCCTGCCCTTCACCCTCCGCGAGGATGCGCCCGTCACCGCGGGCGATCCCTGGCGCACCGTGGCGGCAGCGCTGCGCTTCCTCGGCAACCCCGCCGACCGGGTCGCGCTCGCCGAAATCCTCGGCCGGCCCGCCCGCGCTCTCGACCGGGCGATGCGCGCCGCACTGGCCTCGGGCGACGGGGTGCCGGACGTTCACAGTCTGCCGATCGGCTCCGACGCGGAACCGGGGCTCGGCCGGGCCGCCGCGTTCGCCGCGCGGCTCGCAGCCGACCGGGACGCGCTGCTCGCGCGGATCGCGGCGGACGGCCTGGAGCCGGTGCTGGTCGAGCTCATGGACGAGCTGCTGCCGGGGGAGGATCCGGGATTGCGGACCGGCCCGGCCGCCGAGATGCTTCGCGAAACCGCCCGGGAAACGGCTGGGGACCTCGAGCGTTTCCTGCGCCGGCTCGACCTCTCGCCGCTCGAGAGCGAGTCGGGATTGAAAACCGAGAAGGTGCAGCTCCTGACCTTCCATGCGGCCAAGGGTCTCGAGTTCCCCGTGGTCTTCATCGCGGGCGCCGAGGAGGGCATCACCCCGCTCGGCGAGGATCTCGGGGAGGAGCGCCGCCTGTTCTACGTGGCCGTGACGCGTGCAATGGACGAACTGTACATTTCCTACTGTGCGCACCGGATGGTGTACGGGAAGAAGGTGGACACGACACCCAGTCGGTACCTTTCGGACATTCCAGACACTTGCCGTGAGTCCATCGCTGCGGCACCGGATCGCGCCCGCCGGACGCGGGATGCGAAGCAGGCAGGCTCCCAGCTGCCGCTGTTTTGAGGCGCGATCCCGCCACACATTTTTCTTGACATCAGCCCGCGGCCGGCTTAAAGTCTGAACCCACATCACCCGGCTGGAAGAACAGGTCTTGCAGGCCGGGCTCGCTGGGCAACGGCGTCATGGCCACCAGGGCGTGCGCCGTGGGACTTCCCACTGCCGAGATGGGTGATGACGCATCCATACCCCGCAGCAGGAGGTCCATGCCCATGGCCCACCCATCCGGCACGCCCGCACCCACCCCCGAATCCCCCATTAACCCCCCGCAGTCCGCGCAAGGCCCGAACCTCGGCATGCTCGAAGGCTGGATCTCTGTCGTGCTCAACACCCTGCTGTTCGGCGCGAAGTACTGGTTCGGCGCCCGCAGCGGCTCAGTGTCCATGACCGCCGACGCCTGGCACACGCTGAGCGACACCCTCACCTCGGTGGTCGTGATCGTCGGGTTCTTCATCATGGCCCGCCCCGCCGACAAGGAGCACCCCTTCGGCCACGCGCGGGCCGAGAGCATCGCCGCCATCGTGATCGGCGTGCTGCTCGCGGTGGTCGGCGGCAGCTTCTTCCTCGACTCGGTGCGCCGGCTCATAGCCTTCCAGGCTGCCACGTTCTCCGTGGCGGCGATCGTCGTGTTCGCGGTCTCCATCGTGCTCAAGGAGGCGCTCGCGCAGTTCGCCTTCTGGGCGGGACGGAAGATCAACTCCCGCGCGGTGAGCGCGGACGGATGGCACCACCGCAGCGACGCCATCGCCTCGGCGCTCATCGTGGCCGGCGCCCTCGCCGGACGGTCCGTCTGGTGGATGGACGGTGCGCTCGGCATCGGCGTGTCGCTGCTCATCCTGTGGGCCGCCATCGAAATTGTTCGCGGTTCCGCCTCGCCGCTGCTCGGCGAATCGGTAGACGCGGGCACCGAACAGCGTGTCGCCGACGCCATCCGCCGGGAGTACGCCGCGGTCGAGGACGTGCACCACCTCCACGTCCACCGCTACGGGCGGAACGTGGAGCTCACCGTGCACGTGCGCCTGCCGGCGGGCATGACCGTGGAGAAGGCGCACGGCATCAGCCAGCGCATGGAGACGCGCCTCGCCGACGAGCTGGGCATCGTGGCCACCGTGCACGTGGAGCCGCGCGCGACGGAACCGCAGGCTGCCGGCTCGCGCACCGGGCTCCGCACCGGACAGCGCACCTGAGGCTCTCGCCCTAGCACGGTACTCCGTGCGGAGACTGCCGCCCTGGCCACGTCGCAGAGCGACGTGGCCGAGTTGACCTCCCCGGCGCGCGGGGCTATCCTTGGGCCCGCATGGACGCCCCCGTCGACGGACCCGACACCCGGCTGCTCTTCAAGAGTCTCGGATTCCCCGACCTGCGCGTGCACCGCAGCTTCAACCATTTCGACTTCACCCGGCCGTCGCGCCGCATCCTCGTCATCGGTTCTATGGGCTCGGGAAAGACCGAGTTCTCGGCCCGGGTGTGGCGCGACGCGGAGGTCGCCCGTTCCAAGACCGGCGCCGCCGCCGACAGCACGCGTACCGACGGCGCGGACCGCCGGGTGGTATTCTTCATCCGCTCGGCGCTCGACCGCGCGCGCTTCCCGCAGTACCCCGCCGACGCCCTGCCCTACCGCAGCGGCTACGTGCGCTGCGGGCCGAACATCGCCGAGATCGCGGACTCGTTCGACCTCGAGCGCGTGATCGCCGACAATCCGGGCGCGGGCACCTGGATCGTCGACGAGGCCTCGTTCTACGAGGAGCGCCTCGCCTACGTCGTCGAGGAGGCGTCGAGGCGGCGCGGCCTCACGTTCATCTTCCCGTCGCTCATCCTCAACTTCCGGCGCGAGATCTTCAACACCACCGCGCGCCTCCTGCTCGACGTGGCCACGGACGTCTTCCCCCTCACCGCCTACTGCGAGCACCCCGAGTGCATCGCGGACTCCTTCTACACCTACCGGTATTACACCGTCGGCGGCGCGGAGTGCCCGGCCCTGTACTTCGACCCGCTCATCGTCATCGGCGGCGACCGCACGGTGCAGGACCCCCGGGAGCCCAACTACTGCACCCGGTGCGACGAGCACCACCGCCTGCCGGGCAAGGAGTACGCGTTCCTGGTGCTCAAGCCCGCCGGCGAGGCCGCCTCGAAGGGCGACGTGCGGCCGCTCGCCGACGAGCTCGCCGCCCTGAAGGGCGACATGGGGCGCTCGGCGCTGCACCGGGACTTCACGTCCCGGTACGCCGACCGGGGCGACGGCGCAGCCATCATGATGAACTCGCTGCTCGCCTCCTGCATCGCGGAGAAGGCGCTGCTCTTCCTCTTCACCGAGCAGAATCTCGTCTCCGCCGACCTGTTTGCCCGGCTCGTACGGGACCTCGAGCTCGACCGGGACTACCTCCGCCGGCGCCTCGCCGACTGCCGCCGGGACGCGGCGCTGGGGGCCCCGTGATGCGCGGACCGGCCGCAGCGCCCGCCGCGGTCGTCCTCGCCGCGGCGCTCGCGATCGCTGGCCTCGCGGGCCTCGCGGGCTGCACGGGCGAGCCGCCGGTGATCTCGCGCGTGTTCGCGCAGCCGGTCTTCGTGCGGGACATCGAGCGCAGCGTCACCTGGTCCCGTCTCGGCGTGTTCCTCGTGGCCACCGACCCGGACGGCCAGGACGACCTCTCGGCGTTCTACGTGATCAACGACGAAGCAGAGCTTTACTGGAAGGTCGAGAGCGGCGCGTGGGTCACCACCACCGCCGAAGGGGAGTCCTGGGTCGGCTCGAACACGCTCGCCATGCCGGGCGCCGAAGCGCCGCCGGCGGGCGATTACCGGGTCGTGCTGCAGGACCAGGGCGGCGAGACCGTGGAGGACACGTTCACGATCCCCCCGCTCGAGATACCCGAGGAATCCGCGTGGTCTTCCGCTGCTCTCGAGGACGACTCGATCACGGTGACCAATCGACAAGATGTCACGCAGGTCTGGTTCTACTCTCGGGAAGGGAAGCTGGTGCTCACGCTGCCCGTGCCGGCCGACACCGGCCGGCTTTCCGGCGTGCGCGCCTCGGTACCCGGGTTCGCTTCCGGCTCGACGTTCTGGATCTACGGGTACGACCGCTCGAAACTCAGGGGCATGCTCATCGGCCCCTACCGCGCGCCGTGAGGAGGCCCCGGATGGACGGCTTCGTGCTCGCCCTCGACCAGGGCACCACCACCTCGCGCGCCATCGTGTTCGATGCGAAGGGCCGGCAGGTCTCCATGGCTCAGAAGCCGTTCCCGCAGCACTACCCCCGGCCCGGCTGGGTCGAGCACGACCCGCTCGAAATCTGGACAAGCCAGCTCGCCGCGGCACGCGAGGCCGTGCAGGCGTCCGGCGTCGAGGCTCGAGGCCTCGCGGCGATCGGCATCGCGAACCAGCGCGAGACCGCTGTGTTCTGGGATCGGAAGACCGGCGAGCCGCTGGGGCCTGCCATCGTGTGGCAGGACCGGCGCACCACGGACATCTGCCGCAGGCTCGAGGCCGAGGGGCTCGGACCGGTCGTCGCGGAGCGGACCGGGCTGCTGCTCGACCCGTACTTCTCGGGCACCAAGATCGCATGGTTCCTCGACGCCAACCCCGACCTCGCCGCCCGGGCGGCCCGGGGGGAGGTGGCGTTCGGCACCGTCGACTCCTGGCTGATCTTCAAGCTCACGGGCCGGCACCTGACCGATCCGTCGAACGCGTCGCGCACGATGCTCTTCGATATCAAAAAGGGCCGCTGGGACGACGGGCTGGCGAAGGCGCTCGGCGTCCCTACAGCCATGCTGCCCGAGGTGGCGCCCTCGGCCTCGCGCTTCGGGGAAGCCCGGGCAGACTTCCTCGGGGTCCCGGTGCCGGTGTGCGGCGACCTCGGCGACCAGCAGGCCGCACTGCTCGGCCAGGCGTGCTTCGAGCCCGGTTCGGTGAAGGCCACCTACGGCACGGGCTGTTTCTGCCTGCTCAACACGGGCCGCACCGCCGTGCCCTCGGCGAACCAGCTGCTGACCACCGTGGCGTGGGACCTCGGATCCGGCCTCGAGTACGCGCTCGAGGGTTCGGTGTTCATCGCCGGCGCCGTGGTCCAGTGGCTGCGCGACGAGCTGAAGGTGCTGGCCTCGTCCGCCGAGAGCGCCGCCCGGGCGCGCGCCGTGCCGGACACGGCCGGCGTGTACTTCGTGCCCGCCTTCGCCGGCCTCGGCGCGCCGTGGTGGGACCCCGATGCGCGCGGCGCCATCCTCGGCATCACGCGCGGCACCCGGCAGGAGCACGTGGTGCGCGCCGCGCTGGAGGCGATCGCCTACCAGGCGCGCGACCTCATGGAAGCCATGAAAAAGGACGCCGACCGGCCCATTACCGGGGTGCGCGTCGACGGCGGCGCCTCCACGAACGACTTCCTCATGCAGTTCCAGGCCGACATCCTCGGCATGCCGCTCGCCAGGCCGCGCAGCCCCGAGACCACGGCGCTCGGTGCGGCCTTCGCAGCCTGCCTAGCGGCCGGCGTGTGGTCGGGCAGGGACGACCTCGCCCGCATGTGCGAGGAGGAGCGGCGGTTCGAACCGCGCATGGACTGCGCCACGCGCGAACGGCTGACCGCGGGCTGGGCCCGGGCCGTTGCGGCGGTGAGGACCTTCGGCGCGCCCGCCACCGCGTGAGACCCCGCCGGCACGATCCGTTCGCGCCCGTTCAGCCCCTGATCGCCACCGTGTCCCAGCCCATGAGTCGGCCGAAGGTCTCAAGGGTTTCCAGCACCGGTTTCGCGGCGCCCGGTTCTCCCGCGTAGCACATCGCGAGGTGGTGCGTGCCGCCGAACCGGCTGTATACCTCGAGGAACGCCGGCACTGGCTTCGGCGGGCGGAACCAGCCGTGCACCGACGACTCCATCCGGTCGGCGTCCTTCACCGTCAGCATGGTCGCGGGCGCGAGGATCAGGCGGTAGCGGCCGTCGGCCATCGGCGCGAGGTTCACCAGCGCGATGCTGCCGGGCTTGAGCCGGCCCGTCACCCGGATGGGATTGTCGGTGGCACTGTAGGAGTACTGCATTTCGCTGATGCGGCCCCGGCCCGAAAGCAGCCGCCAGTTCACCTCGCCCATGTGGCTGAGGAAGATGGTGCCGTTCTCCCAATCGGGGCAGAACATCTCGGTGAAGGTCGTCTCGGGGAAGCCCGAGGCGACCGCCGCGACGAGCAGGGCCGTGAGCACGTCGCCCTCGCCCGCGAAGCCGACACCCCGGGCCATGGCCTTGCTCGCCTCGAGGAACGGCACGGTGACGTGGCCGGCCTTCTTCTTCATGTCGAGGAAGTTGAACGTGAACGCCGAGAGGCGTTCCTGCTCGATCCACCGCCGGACGGCGAGCCCCATGCGCACCGACCGCCGGTGCGCCTCGGCCGCGGGCCCGGACGCATCGGCTCCGTCGAACCGGCCGCGATCCTCGGCCAGCTCAGCCTCGACCTCCGCCGGCTTGACCGCGGCGAGGAGCTTCTGCAACGTCTCGGCGTCCAGCGTTCTCACCGTGCCGCCCACCGTGGCCTTAAGCTTGGCCGGTGGCGTGTAGAAGTCGCCCATGCCCTTGAACGAGGTTCCCATGAGCCCGACCCGGCCGCGGCCCATGATCGCGGCCATGCGCGCGGCGGGGAGGTGCCGAACGATCCGGTCGATCACATCGGAGCGCTCCCAGTGGCCGGCCTCGATCAGGAACGGCTTGCCGTTGCGCACGAGCAGGTTGCACATGTCCTGCACGCCGTGGATGCCGTGGTTGTACGTGATCTCGCCGGGGTCCTGCGCCGGGCCGAAAGACCACATCGGCGTAGTATCCAGCACGAGGATCGGCAGGCGCGTGCAGGCGAGCACGCCCGAGGACTCCAGCGACGGCGAGTAGGCGAGGTGCAGGGTGACGATGGCGTCCACCTCCTCGCGCTCGAATCGCTTCACCGCGGCGGCGAACTCCTTCTCCAGCCGGCACACCGGGGCCGCGACCGTTGCCACGCCCCGCTTCTCGAACGCCTCCGCGATGGTGCGGACGAACGCCTCGATCCGGGGCCGCGCGCCGGCGGCGGTGTCGTCGTAGAGCTTCAGCCACAGGGGCAGGAGCCCGATTCTCGCAGGTGCCATGATTCCCTCCTAGCTGCGCGTGATCCGGCCATCCGGCGC
>JAPLSM010000072.1 GCA_026398635.1 Spirochaetota bacterium
GAGGCAAGCTCGCCCAGCAGCGTGTCCATGCGTATGCGCAACGGCCCGGGGATCGCTGGCATGTCCGCAGACACACTGTCCTCCGCCGCAGCAAGTATTGCACGGAGCAGGTCGGCCAAGCCGTCATGCACCGCACGGTCAATGAGGGGTGCATCCGCGAGGCCGCGCAGACCCGCGCGCAGCACCAGCAGATGGCCCACCAGGTTGCCGCTGTCAACCGTGGATACATACAAGGGCGCCAATGGCTCGAGCGAGCGGGTGTCGTACCAGTTGTAGAAATGGCCGCGGTAGCGCTCCAGTTCCTCCATCGCCGTGATGGCGTTTTCGGTCCGTTCCAGCAGCTGGCCGCCGGAAAGGTAGCCGAAGTCGTGTGCCGCCAGATTGGCCAGCAGCGCCAGCCCGATGTTGGTCGGCGAGGTGCGCGAGGCGACGATGGGTTCGGGGGCTTCCTGATAATTGTCCGGAGGCAACCAGTGTTGCTCCGCATTGACCAGCACCTCGAAGTAGCGCCACGTCCGGCGGGCCAGCGCACCCAGAAACGTCCACTGGTGTTCCGACAACACGGGCGCTGCCGGCACGAGGGGTCTGCTGATCCACCAACCGACGAACGGCGCGAGCAGCCACGACAACAGGACCGGCCCGCTGAACACCAGTTCCGCCGGATGCCGCAGCGCCAGCACGGCAAGCCCGGCGGCGCCGCACAAAGGCGCGACCCACGTTTCCCGCAAGTAATCCGCGAGCGTGGTGGCCGCGTTGCGTTTTGCATACCCGGGCGTATGCCAGGTCAACAGACCGCGCAGCGTGAACAGCATCCGTACGCCCGAGACCAGGATCGCATCCAGACTGATGACCGCACGGTACGGCAGCGTGGCCAATGCCAGTGCGGTTTGCGCCAGCTGGCGCCCCAGCGACCTCGCCGCGGTATCCAGGTGCACGACCCAGGGGCGTCCTCGGGGTTTTCGGACCAACTCCAGCAGCGCGGCGCACAGCACCGGACCGACGAGCAGCGCGAGGACGAACAGCGTCCACACTCCCGTCGGCTCGGGCGCCAGCGTCCAGCCGCCAACCAGCAGCAGCAGCAGCGCCGGAGGTACGAGGCTGCGACGAAGGTTGTCGAATATCTTCCACCGCGCCAGTGCCGAGAGCGTGTTGGGTCGCAGTTTCCCCGCTGGCCCGGGTACGCGCGGCAGGAGCCAACCGGCAATCTGCCAGTCGCCCCGGATCCAGCGGTGGCGGCGACTCATCTCGACGGCGAAGCTGGCGGGATGGTCTTCGTACAGCTCCACGTCGGCCACCAGCGCCGAGCGCGCGAAGCCGCTTTCCACCAGATCGTGGCTCAGGATGAGGTTCTCCGGGAAGCGCCCCTCGGTGGACTGGTGGAACGCGTCCACGTCGTAGATCCCCTTGCCGACGTACGAGCCCTCGGCGAACACGTCCTGGTACACGTCGGACACCTCGCGCGTGTACGGGTCGATCCCGGCGTCGCCCGCGCTGAGCCGGGCAAAGCGCGAGCGACCGGCGGCCAGGAGGCTGATCGGCGTGCGCGGCTGCAGGATGGCGTATCCCTCGACCACGCGAAGCGACCGCGGGTCGATCCGCGGCCGGTTCAGCAGGTGCGCCATCGTACCCACAAGCTTGCGGGCCGCATCGCGCGGCAGGGCGGTGTCCGTGTCCAGCGTGATGACGTACTTGATGGACGGCAGGACCGCCAGGTCACCGATGATCTCGGTAAACGGCTCCTGCGGGCCGCGGCGGAGCAGCGCGTTGAACTGCTCGAGCTTGCCCCGCTTGCGCTCGTAGCCCATCCAGAGCCGCTCCTGGGGATTCCAGAAGCGCGCCCGGTGGAACAGAAAGAACACAGCGCGGCCCTCGGCCTCGTACTTCTGGTTCAACGCCGTGATTCCCTCGCGCGCCATCCCCAACAAGACCGCGTCATCGGGTTGAGTGGCCGAGGGCGCATCGTTGAAATCGGTGAGGAGCGCAAACCACAGGTTAGGGTCGCGGTTGCCCAGATAGCGAATCTCCAGCCCCTCCAGCAGCTCGGCAACGGCCTGCGAGCCGGTCAAGAGCGTCGGGATGACCACCATCGTGCGGTGGTCGGAGGGGATCGCCTTCGAGAAATCCAGACGCGGCAGCGTCAGCGGCGGAACGAGCACGTTCACCAGCGTGTTGACCACGGCGAGCGCCGTCTGCGACGCCGCGACCATCCCCAGCACCGCCGACAGCCAGAACCGCCAGTCGTCCGTCCCGAAGGGAAGAAGCACCACCAGCACCAGGGCGGCCGCCGCCGTGAGCAACAGCACCGGGCCGAGATACCAGGCCAGCGGGGACCGGCGCGCTGTCCGCCTCGCGAACCCGCGCAGGGACCAGGGGACACGGACGAGGTCCTCCAGGCGCGGCTGGCCCTTGTCGATCAGGTAGAACCCCACGTGAGCCGTACGCGCCTGCGTACCGTCGCGGTGCGCGGCTTCGGTGGCGAGCTGCAGGACGGCGCGGGTCACGTCGGTCTCGGCGAGGTTCGTCTGGCGAGCGAGGGCCTCGACGCGGTGGCGGTATCGATCTCGTGTCGCGAAATCCATCTCACCGTACACCCCGGCGGGATCGGTGCGGAGCGCCTGCTCGACCATGCTCAGTGTCTCGACAAACTCGCGCCAGTCCATCGAGATCAGAAAACGCAGACTGCCCATGCTGTTGCCGATGGAGACCTCGCTGGCGGCCTGGACCTGGCTGTCAGCGCGCTGCAGCTGCTCGCGGGTCAATCCCTGCTCGGTAAGGCGATGTTCGACCCAGCTCTGTACAATCGCCAACGCGGTGCTCTGCCCCCGGAGCCGGAGGCTGAACTCCTCCACGAACGCGTTGGTGAATGCCGGGTCGACCTGGGCCATCGCCGCCAGCACCTGGAGGACATCTTTCGGCCCCTTTTCCGCCGCCGAGAGCAGGCGGTCGGCCCACCGGTTGGCCAGATCCTGGTGCCTCCGCCGCCGGGCGATGTCCGCGGCGACGCGGCGCAGGTTCTCGATCAGCGCCAGCCGCAGCATGATCGGTATCGCCCACAACTCGCCGAGCGTAAGCGGGGTGACGGACTGGTACGCGGCGACGAAACCGCTCAGATTCTCCGCGTCCACCCGGCCATCGACGTGCGAGATCAACTCCAGCGCAATGTCGTAGACACGGGGGAAGCCGGCTATCGGCCCGGATACCAGGCGCGGCAACTCGCGGCTGTACGTCCTCGGCAGGTGCAGCCGCGTCATGCGGATCTGCTGCTCGATAAGGTAGTAGTTGTCCAACAGCCATTCGCCCGCGGGCGCGACGCGCAGGCCTTGAGCCTCGGCGGCCGTTACCAGGTCGTAGGTCTGAACCAGGATCTGTTCGTTCTCGGCCAACTGCGCCAACAGCCGGTTCGGACCGTGCTTCGGGTCGAGGCGATGCTGGCCAGCCAGCGTCCTGGCATGCCGCTGCAGCTGCTCACCGCTGAACAGCTCTGCCCGCAGCGGTACGCTGCTCGCTTCCGCCCGGGGTGGGTTGCCATTCCGACCGCGACCCACAACCTGGGAAAAAGCGCCTCGTATCCACGACACGATGGGTGTTGTCACTCGCTTCAAACGTGCGGGAGATATTGGATAGAGTCAAGCTCCCAGCTGACTTACCACCGAAAGGAGCGTGCCGGCCGGAGCCCGGCTACGCGCGCAGGTTCCCGCTGCCCCGCACCACCCACTTATAGGTCGTGAGCTCCCGCAGGCCCATGGGGCCGCGGGCGTGGAGCTTGTCCGTACTGATGCCGATCTCGGCGCCGAGGCCGAAGATGCCGCCGTCGTTGAGGCGCGTCGAGGCGTTCACCGTGACCGCCGCGGAGTCCACCGCGGCCACGAAACGCTCGATCGCCGCCGTGTCCGACGCGAGGATCCCGTCGGTGTGGCGCGAGCCGTAGCGTTCGATGTGGGCGCACGCCTCGTCGCACCCGTCGACCACGCGTACGGCGAGGATCAGGTCGAGGTATTCCGCGTACCAGTCGTCCTCGACAGCTGCCCTGGTGCCGGGCAGGATGGCGAGGGTCCGGGGGCACCCGCGCAGCTCCACCTGCGGCATCGCGGCCGCGAGGGCGGGCAGGAACGCGGCGGCGACGCCCGCGTGCACGAGCAGCTTCTCGAGCGCATTGCACACGCCCGGGCGTTGCACCTTGGAGTTCACGACGACCTTCACCGCCATGGCGAGGTCCGCGCTCGCGTCCACGTAGAGGTGGCAGACGCCCTTGTAATGCTTGATCACCGGCACCCGCGCCCGCTCCGTCACCCGGCGGATGAGCGCCTCCCCGCCCCGGGGGATGACGAGGTCGATGCGGCCCTCCTGCCCGACCAGCAGGTCGATCGCCTCGTGCTCCGGCCGGTCGACGAACTGCACCGCGTCGGCCGGGATGCCGGCTGCCGCGAGGCCCTCCCGGATCGCGCCGGCGATCTCACGGTTCGACGTGAGCGCCTCGCTGCCACCGCGGAGGATGACCGCATTGCCCGATTTCAGGCACAGGGCCGCGGCGTCAGCCGTGACGTTGGGACGGGACTCGTAGATGAACAGCACCACGCCGATGGGCGTGCGCACCTTCTGGAGCGTGAAACCCGCGGGCCGGCGCACGCCGCTCGTCTCGCCCACCGGGTCCTCGAACGCCGCGATCTCGGCGAGCGAGGCGAGGATGCCCGCGATGCGCCGGTCGTCGAGGCCGAGCCGGTCGAGCATCGCGGCGGAGAGTCCGGCGGCACGGCCGCGCTCGAGGTCGCGCGCGTTGGCCGCGAGTATCGCCGGCGAACGCTCGCGGATGCGGTCGGCGATCGCGGCCAGGGCCCGGTTCTTGGCGTCCGCGGACAATGTCCGCAGGCCGAGCGAGGCCTTCCGTGCCGCGTCCGCGAGCCCGACGACGTACGCCTGCAGGTCGCTCATGGTACCACCCCCGTCCCGCCCTCCCGGCCGACCACCACGAGGTTGTCACGGTGCACGACCTCCGCGAACGCGGCCTCGACGCCGAGCACCGAGGCGATCCGGGCGCTGTTCAGTCCCTTGATGCGGTCGAGGTCCTCGCACGAGTAGTTGCTGAGTCCCCGGGCGATTTCCCGGCCGTCCTCGTCCCGGATGGAGACCACCCCGCCCATGGGGAATGCGCCGCTCGCAGCCTTCACCCCCGCCGGAAGCAGCGACCGGCCCTGCCGCACAATGGCCCGCTCGGCGCCCCGGTCCACCACGATCGCGCCCTCGGTGCTCGGGTTGAAGGCCATCCACTTCTTCCTTCCCCGGAGGCGCCGGGCCGCGGGCACGAAGTACGTACCGATCTCCTCGCCGTCCAGGATCCTCCGCAGGTCGAGACCCTCGCCTTTTGCGATTACCACTCCCACCCCGGCCCGCGCGGCGATGTCCGCGGCCCGGATCTTCGAGGCCATGCCGCCCGAGGAGAACGCGGAGCCCCGGCCCCGCGCGGCCGCGACGAGGCCGTCGGTGATCCGCTCGACCGTGCGCAGCGGCCGGGCGTCGCGGTGGGTCTTCGGGTCGGCGTCGTAGACGCCGTCGGTGTCCGTGAGGATTACCAGCAGGTCCGCGTCGAGCATGGCCGCGAGGTGCGCGGAGATGATGTCGTTGTCGCCGAAGCGGATCTCCGCGTAGGACACCGTGTCGTTCTCGTTGACGATGGGCACTACGCCGAAGGACCAGAGCGTGAAGATGGTGTTGCGGATGTTGAGGTACCGGGTCCTGCTGCGGATGTCCTCGAGGGTCAGCAGCACCTGGGCGGTCTCCTGCCCCGCGGCCTCGAACTCCTGCTCGTAGGCGTGCATCAGCCGGCTCTGGCCCATGGCCGCGGCCGCCTGCAGCATGGCGAGCTCCTTCGGACGCTCGACCACGTGCATGCGGTTGAGGCCAAGGGCGATCGCGCCCGAGCTGACGACGATGAGCGAGCGTTCCGCGCCGGCCGGCGAGCCGGTTCGGGCCGCCGAGACCTGGCGCACGAACGGACCGATCACGCCGCGGGCGAAGGCGTTGTCGCCCTCGGTGGCCACGCGCGTGCCGACCTTGAGCACGATGCGGCGCGCCAATCTGACGGGGTCGCGGACCGATGCCATGGGAGGCGGAGTATAGCACGCGGAGGCGCCGCGGGAGGAGAGGGCCGGAGGCCGCGGCGGGGGGCTGCCGCGGCGGGGTCGGCGGCTGCGGCGGGCCGGTTCCCGCGACGCCGGCGGAGTCAGCCGGCCAGCGTCGGCCGCCAGGCGTAGTGCCGCAGGTTCACCTTCCCGTGCAGGAAGATCACCCCCTCCTTCTCGAGCAGGGTGCGCTGCAGCTCGCGTCCCGATCCCGCAGGAAGCGAGATGCCCCCCGAGGCGTTGATCACCCGGTGCCACGGCAACCGGTGCGCGCCCGAGCACGTGTGCAGGAGGCGCGCCACCTGGCGCGCGCCGTGCGGCATGCCGGCCATGGCCGCGATCTGCCCGTAGGTGGCCACCCGGCCCCGAGGAATGCAGCGGATCAGATCGATGATGCGCCGGCTCGGTTCGAGCATCGCCACGAGCGTATCCGGGCCGGACCGTCGCGGCAACACGCCGGATCCCCGGCGCCGCCCCGGTCCCGCCGGTCCTTGACGGCCGTGCCGGGGCCGCTTAGAGTGCGGGGGCATATCACGCACATCGGAGGGTTCCCATGGCCAAGGTCGCCCAACCCCATTCCGGACACACCCAGCACCTCTGCTACCTCGTCAACATGGGGGTGCTCGGCTCCAGCTTTCCGGGCTACAAGAAGCTCGTGAAGAACGCGAAGTGGGTCTGCCGCAGCTGCGGGCGCAGCGCAGCGAGCCCGAAGAGCCTCTGCAACCCGAAGAAGCTGTAGCGCAGGGCGCGTCCGCACCCCGTGAAGGTCGTGGTGCTGAGTGCGAGCCCGAACACCGGCGGGCTGACGGCTGCTTGCGCCCGGGCCGCCCTCGAAGCGGCCGCTGCCGCGGGAGCCGATGCCCGGGAGATCCGGCTGAACGGCGTCGGTGTCGGGTTGTGCCGGGCCTGCGGCGACGGGTGGGGGACCTGCCTCACCGGGCACCGCTGTCAGGTGGAGGACGGGTTCCAGGAAATCCACCGGCAGGTCGTGGGAGCCGACGCCCTCGTGCTGGTCACCCCCGTCTACTGGGGTGAAATGAGCGAAAGCGCGAAGGCGTTCACCGACCGGCTGCGCCGCTGCGAGGCCTCGGCCGGCGAGGCGAGCCGGCTGAAGGGCAGGCCGGTCATCGCGGTCGCCGCCGCGGGCGGCTCCGGCGGGGGCCTGGTGAGCTGCCTCGGCAGCATGGAACGGCTCATCCAGCACCTTCGGGCCCGGACGTTCGACCTCGTCTCCGTCAACCGGTGGAACCGCGAGTACAAGATCCGGGCGATCGCGGGGTCGGCGGCAGCCATGGTGCGGGAACTCTCCGGGAGCGCCGGCTGAGCGAGGACGCGGCTGGTACCCCGCGGGTTGTCCGACGCGCGGATCAGGGGACCGCCGTCTCGAGTCCCGCGTCCCGAAACACGGCAGCGACCTCTTCCATCCGCTCCCGCGACGGTGGCTGCGTACCTTCCAGCCGGTAGGTCCGGCCCAGGCGCCGGTACTTTTATTCCCCGAACCGGTGGTCGCCGAGGAGGGTGACCCGGCGGACCGCGAAACGCTCGATGTCGAAGATGATGCCGGTCGGGCTCACGGCGCGTCCAGTGCGTCGAGGAAGCGCGCTATCTCGGTGCCGGCGACGGCGAGCTGCTCCTCGCGCGTGATGCCCGGCGCCCCGTCGCCCTTCTGGGGGCCGTAGTCGCCGAACTGGGCGTGGTTGCCGCCCTCGATGCGCACGAACCGGGCTTCGGGCGGCAGCAGCGACGGGGCGGACGCTAGCTTTTCCGGGTTCACGACCCTGTCGCGCGTACCCACGATCGAAAGCGCGGGCAGTCCCGTGCCCGCGATCGAGGCGCCGTCCGGCGGATAGGAGGCGGCGAGCAGCACGAGGCCCGCGAACCGGCCGGGCTCGGCGTGGACAAGGTCCGCGGCCATGGCGCCGCCGAGGGAATGGCCACCGATCGCCCAGCGGCCAACCGACGGCAGCGCCTGCGCCGCTGCAAGCCCCCGGCGCTTACCCAGCACCGCGAGGTCGAGCGGCATGCGCACGATGGCCACCGGGTGGCCTGCCCCGGCGATCCGCGCCGCGAGTGGTACGTAGGCCCGGTGGTCGACCAGCCCGCCCGGGTAGAAGACCAGGCCGGTTCGAGCAGCCCCGCCACGCGGGACGATGAGCAGCAGCCGGCCGGACTGCCGGATCTCGACGTTCGCGGGCACCGTGAGCGCATCGGGCGCTGGCGCGTAGCGCGTGCAGCCGGCCAGCCCGGCCAGGATGAAAAGTGCGGCCAGGACCCGGGCTCGTAGGCGGATCGATTTCATCGCGTTCCGCCCCCGCCCGGCACCACGACCGCGGCGCACGCCGCCAGGACGACCGCCGCCCCGACCGCCTCCACGGGGCCGAAGGTCTCCCTGAAGGCGAGCACGCCGACCCCGACGTTGATCACCGGGGCGAGCACGCCGAGCAGCGATCCCGTGGCGATGTCCACCCGGCCGTACGACCAGGTCATCAGGAGCTGGGCCGCGGTGGCCGCGAGACCGATCCCCAGGAGCAACAGCGCGAGCCGGGGTCCGAAGGCCGCGGGTCGGCTCGCGGCGGGCACGAATGCCAGCCAGAAGCCCACCAGCGACTGCGAAAAGAAGATCGCGGGCGCCGAGTCGGTGGCGGTCAGCCGGCGCACGCACACGATCGCGAGCCCGGCGACCACCGATCCGGCGAGCGTCAGTCCGTACCACAGCGCCGTCGAAGGATCGGCCGCCCCCCCCTCGACGATCCCGCCCCACCGCATCAGCACCATCCCCCCGACGGCCGCAACCAGCGCCGCCCAGCCGAAGGGCCGCACGCGTTCCTTCAGGAACACCGCCCCACCCACCGCGGCGAACAGGGGGTAGGTATAGCTGACGACCGAGCCGCGCGCGAGGCCGAGCTTCTCGATCGCGAGGAAGGACGTGTAGACCGCAACGGAACCGGTCACGCCGCGCAGGAGGAGCAGGGGCACGTTCACGAAGGCGATCCGCGCCCTGCCCGCGAACGCGAGGGAGCCGACGACCGCCAACCCGACGGCGAACCGGATGAAGGATGTGAGGAAGGAGTCCGCGCCGGCGAGCCGGATGCCCAGGCTCATCAGCGAGAACAGGACGCTGGACAGCACCATCGCGGCCAGGCCGAGGGGCCGGCCGCCCGTTCGCTCGTGGAGTGGAATGGCAGTCACCTCGTGATCGTGGGCCCACAAGGACTTGAACCTTGGACCAACGGATTATGAGTCCGTCGCTCTAACCATCTGAGCTATGGGCCCGGACTCGCTGACCGGACCACGGTGCCCGGCCTTCGGTCCCGTGTCAAGGTTGGGCCGGCCGCCGGGCCGGTCCCCGGCCGAACAGCCACGACAGGCCGACGAGCGCGAAGGTGCCGCCGTAGAGCGCCAGGGGGATGAAGATGATCTGGTACAGGGACCGCAGGCCCTTCTCCTCGGCGAACAGGAACCCGTACACGTACACCGCCCCTGCCGCATACGCGAGGAAGATCAGTGCCCGTACGGCCCAGTGCAGCTTGAAGCCGAACTGCTGGGTGAAGACGAACAGGAACAGGAAGCCGAACAGGAACATCGGCCACCCGTTGTTCGTGTTGATCAGCGCGATCGCCGGACCGTGCAGGCCGACGAGCAGCTCCAGCACCGTGATCCAGCCGACCACGAAGTGCGCCCGGGTGTTGGCCACGCTCATCTGCGTGAACAGCAGGAACATGTAGAAGAAGCCCGTCAGGATCGCGGGCACGCCCTCGGTGGGGTGGAACCAGAACGTGTAGACGAGCGCCCACGAGATGTAGAGGCCGTGCCACCGCTGCACGAATGCCAGGGCCCGGTCGGGCAGGCGCACCTTCAGCCCGAGGAAGATGCCGCGCCGGGGGATCATGAGGAACAGGATCAGCACGAGCATCACGATGACCGAGTACTGCGAGGACCAGATCGGTACGTCCTGGGCGAGCCCGTCGTACCAGAGCTGGGTCTGCAGGATGTGCAGCAGCGAGAAGCCGAGGTTCACCGCGAAGAAGGCGACGTTGATCCGGCTCACCCGGTCGGCATGCGCCTTCTCGCGCATGGCGAGCGCCACGAGCACCCAGGTCGAGACCTGGTGCAAACCGTAGAACGTCCAGGCGGTGAACCGGCTCAAGAACGTGGGGTGGGCGAGCTGCCACGCGTAGAACCAGGACCCCTCGTCGACGGGCAGGACGAAGGCGGTCCGCAGGCGGGGGCCTAGCACCGCGATCAGGGCGGTGAGCAGCGCGCTCGCCGCCACCGCGGCCCAGAACCAGGAGTTCACGGAAGCTTTTTTCGCAACGGTGTTCATGGTTGGAGACAAGATACTGCCCGGCCCGTCCCGCCGCCAACTGTGCATCCCTCCCCGCCCGGCCCGCCGGGCATTCCGTAACGCGCGCCGTTTCGTTGACAGGGACTGACCGCCGCGGCTATCCTCCGGGACGTCGCCGGCGTGATGGAATGGCAGACATGCCAGACTCAAAATCTGGTGGGGCGTAAGCTCCGTGTCGGTTCAAGTCCGACCGCCGGCAAGATCCAGCGACGAGCCCCCCGCCCATGCTATATTCGCCCCATGAAGAGTTTCGCCGACATCCTCGCCGGTGCCCGACGTCTGGGCACGCGCCGGTTCGTGGTCGCCCAGGCCGCGGACCCCGTTGTGCTTGAGGCCGTGGAGGCTGCGCGTCGTGAAGGGTTCTGCGCACCCGTGCTCGTGGGGGTCCGTGAGGAGATCGAAGCAGCCGCCCGGGAAGCGGGCGTGCCGCTCGGGAGCCACCGGATCGTGGACATCGCCGCCAAAACCGAGGCGGCTGCCGCGGCGGTCCGCCTCGTCGTCTCGGGCGACGGCGACGTGCTGGTGAAGGGCCTGCTGCAGACCGCGGAGCTCCTTCGGCCCGTGCTGGACAAGGAGACCGGCCTCGGCCGGGACCGGCTCATCTCGCACGTCGGCGTGTTCCGGGTGCCCGGCTTCGACCGGTTCGTGCTGGTCACCGACGCGGCCCTGTGCATCGCGCCGACCCTGGCTCAGAAGGCGGACATCGTGCGCAACGCCTTCGAGGCGGCGCACCGCCTGGGCATCGCCGATCCGATCGCTGCCATCCTGTGCGCCGTCGAGAACGTCAACCCGAAGATGCCGGCGACCACGGACGCGGCGGAGCTCGTGAAGATGGCGGAGCGCGGAGAAATCACGGGTGGACGGGTCGTGGGCCCACTCGCGCTGGACGGCGCGGTCGACCCCGAGGCCGCGCGCCACAAGGGCATCGCCAGCCCGCTCGCCGGCAGGGCCGACATCCTCGTGGCGCCCGACATCGAGGCCGGCAACGTCCTCTACAAGTCGCTCACCTGCTTCGCCCGGGCGGAGGTCGCGAGCATCATCGTGGGGGCTCGCGCGCCGATCGTGGTCACCTCGCGGTCCGACAGCGCGGCGGACAAGCTGCACTCGATGGCTCTCGCCACGCTCTGCTCCGCCGCCCCGGGCTGATCACGTCGGCATCAACGGAGGTCGAGGCCACACCGACGGGCGACTTCGCGGATGTGCGAAGCCGCGCCGGTATACGCCTCACGGGGCAGGTGCTCGATGAACAGGGTCGTATCCCGGTCGAGTTTCGCGAGCTCCCGCAGGTAGGTGGGGTAGTCCAGCATGCCGGTTCCCGGCGGGCATTCCTCGAGATGAACCGTCAGCGTGTCGCGCAGGATGATGTCCTTGGCGTGGCAGCCGCGGATGCGCGGGCCGAGCTTCGCGAAGCACTCCCGGAGGAGATCGGTGGTCCGGAAGGCACGGGCCGGACAGTTCACCAGGTTCACCGGATCGAGGTGCACCGCCGCCGCGGGCCGGTCGATGGCACGCAGGAGGTCGACGTACTCGTCGACGGACGAGGGGAAGATCCACGGCATCGTCTCGAGCGTGTAGAAGGTCCGCCGGGGCTTCACGGCGTCGATGATGTCCCGGACGGTGCGCACGATCAGGTCGAAGGTGTCCGCGGTCAGGTTATCGGGGTGGGGGCCGTCCCAGCAGTCACGCCGTCTGGACCCCGCGATGTTGACGCAGCAGCGGGCGCCCAGCCGCTCCGCGAGATCGAGGCACCGCTTGCATTTCTCGAGCGCTTCACCGGCTTTCCCGGGATCCGGGTCGATGGGGTTCGACCACGCTCCGACCTCCGCGATCGCGATGCCGGCCCCGCGGGCGGCCTCCACGTACGCGGCGACGGTCGCGTCGTCGGCATCGGGATCGAGCGGCGCGTTCGACGCCGTGTAGCCTGCCCGGTGCACCGCAGCCGCCCATTCCTCGGGGGTGTCGGTATGTTCGAAGACCGGTCCAGCCAGCCGCATGGGCAGTCCACCCTTCACGCCCGCCGGCGCATCACCGCCGCGCCTCAGGGCGTCTACGCCGTGTACTCCCTGAACAGCACCACCGCGTTGTGGCCGCCGAAGCCGAGCGCGTTCGATATAGCGGCCCGGATGCGGCCGGGCGCTCCCGTGTGCGGCACGTAATCCAGGTCGCAGGCCGGGTCTGGGTTCTCGAGGTTGCGCGTCGGAGGGAAGAACTGGTCGCGGATCGCCATGACCGTCACCACCGCCTCGACGCCGCCCGCACCCCCGAGCAGGTGCCCGTGCATCGACTTGGTCGAGGACACCCTCAGCTTCCGGGCATGGTCGCCGAACACGGCCTTGATGGCCTTTGTCTCGATGGGATCATTGATCGAGGTCGAGGTGCCGTGCGCGTTGACGTAGTCCACGTCGCCGGGCGCGAGTCTCGCGGAGGAGAGGGCGGCCTTGATGGCCTGGATCGCTCCGCGCCCCTCGGGGTGCGGGGCCGTAAGATGGTTGGCGTCGCAGCTCGAGCCGTACCCGGCCATCTCGGCGAGCACCGTGGCGCCCCGGCGCCGGGCGTGCTCCAGCTCCTCGAGCACGAGGATGCCGGAGCCCTCGCCTATGACGAACCCGTCGCGGTCCCGGTCGAACGGACGGGAGGCGTGGGCGGGATCGTCGTTTCTCTTCGTGCTCACGGCCTGCAGCTGGCAGAAGCCCGCGAGCGCGAGCGGCGTGATTCCCGCCTCGGTGCCGCCCGCGATCGCGACGTCGACACGTCCCTCCCGGATGAGGCGCCAGGCGTCCCCCATGGCGTCGTTGGACGACGCGCACGCGGTGACCACGCAGAAGCAGGGGCCGTGGGCCTGGAACCGGATGGCGATGTTGCCCGCCACCTCGTTCATGATCATCATGGGC
>JAPLSM010000446.1 GCA_026398635.1 Spirochaetota bacterium
CCGAGGTTCTCCCGGCAGAACAGGGTCGGGTACCAGCGCCCCATGTCGTGGGGCGAGTACTCGCCGAATACGGTGTCGGACAGCTCCACCACCGCGGAAAGCTCGTCCGCCCGAACGGCGCGAGGTCCCTCCATCACATCCCGTTCATCCGAGCGAGCACCTGGTACAGCCCCTGGGTGCCGAGGTTCTCCAGGCCGACCGCCTGGGCCGAGACGTAGAACTGGTGCACCAGCGCGAGGCCGGGCAGGCTGAGCTTCATGCTCCGGGCTTCATCGAGGGCAATGCCCATGTCCTTCACGAAGTGCTTGATGAAGAAGCCGGGGTTGAAGTCGCCCTTCACGATGCGCCGGCCGAGGTTGTTGATCGACCAGGATCCGGCCGCACCCTTCCCGATCACGTCGATGACCGCGGCCTGGTCCAGCCCCGCCTTGTGCGCGTAGAGCAGGCCCTCGACCACGCCGATCATGTTCCCGGCGATCGCGATCTGGTTCACCATCTTCGTGTGCTGGCCGCTGCCCGGGCCGCCCATCAGCGCGATGGTCTCGCCCAGCTTCTGGAAGAGCGGGAGCACCCGCTCGAAGACCGGCCTATCCCCGCCGACCATGATGGCGAGCTTCGCCTCGCGCGCGCCCACGTCGCCGCCCGACACGGGCGCGTCGAGCGCGGCGATGCCCCTGGCAGCGGCCTCGGCGTGGATGCGCACCGCGAGCGACGGCTGCGAAGTGCTCATGTCCACGGCCACGGAGCCGGCTTCCGCCCCGGCGAGCACGCCGTCCGGGCCGAGGATGACCTGCTCCACGTCCGCGGGGAAGCCGACCATCGAGAATGTCACGTCGGCACCCGCGGCCGCCTCGCGCGGCGTCGCGGCCCACGCGGCGCCCTTCGCCAGGAGGTCCGCGGCCTTCTCACGGGTCCGTGTGTGCACGCGGACCGCGCATCCCGCCGCGAGCAGGTGCCCGCACATCGAGCGGCCCATGACGCCCGTTCCCACCCAGCCTACCGAACACTGCATGATGAACCTCCGTGGCGGCCTGCCGTTCTGCCGCCGTCGCATTACCCCGCCCCGAACTCCCGCACCGCCCCTAGGGCGGGCGACTGCACCGCCTCGTACAGGGCGCGCAGGTTCTCCACCGGCACCTTCGCCTGCACGTTGTGGATCGTGTTGAACACGAACCCGCCTCCCGGCGATAAGATCGCGATCCGCTCGCGTACCTCGCGGCGCACGTCGTCGGGAGTCCCGAACGGCAGCGTCCGCTGCGTGTCCACCCCTCCGCCCCAGAACACGATCTGGTCGCCGAAACGTTTTTTCAGGAGATTCGCGTCCATGCCCGCTGCCGAGCATTGCACGGGGTTCAGGATGTCGAAGCCGGCTTCGATGAAGTCCGGCAGCAGCCGCACCACCGAGCCGCAGGTGTGGATGAAGGTCTTCCAGCCGGTGTGGGCGTGCACCCAGTCGTTGACGGCCCGGTGGAACGGCTGGAACAGATCTCGGTACGTCTCGGGCGAGATGAACGGGCCCGTCTGCATGCCGAAATCCGCGCCGGTGACGAAGACCGCAGCCACGGCGTTCCCGACCGCCGCGTGGATCCGCTCGAGGTTCTTCAGGCCGATCGCACACTGCCGTTCGAAGACCCGCCGCACGTACTCCCGGCGCGAGACGGTGCTGACGTACCACTCCTCGACGTCCCGGATGCCCTTCGGCCGCTTCAACGAGGGGGCCGGAACATGCGAGATGTCCCCGAAGGCAGTACCCCCGAAGCTGGCGAGCACCGCCCGGCCGGTCGCCTCGAGCCTCCGGGCCTCGGCGGCGAACCACGCGAGGTCGTCCGCGGACACGGGCTGGAACTCCTCGAGGTTGTCCACGGGGTCGAGCCGGTCCTCGTCGATCGGCGGCTGGCGCACGATCGAGTCGAAGTAGAAGCCCCCCTTCGGCATCCGGCCGCTCGGTGGGACGCTGCTGTCGCCTTCCGGGTAGAGGAGGATGTCGCCGTTCGTATCCGGCTCGGTGGTAAATCTGCCAGGCACGAGCACGGGCGTGCCGTCGAACATACGCCATTCCTTCCAATCCTCGTTGCGGAACCCGAAGAACGTCTCGCGCTTCCCGAGGCCGACCACGTCGACGCCGAGGGCGTCCATGAGGTCGCTCTCGATCTCGCCGAGCATCTGGTAGGGCTCGATCACCTTCACCGGCGTGCCCGGCTCATCGAGACCGAGGGACTGCCGGAGCCGGTACACGGAGCTCGCGTACATGCCGGTGACCGCGCTCGCGCCGAGGTCGAGTGGCACCCGGTCGGGCTGCCGGTGGTCGAGCGCCGTCAGCACCCGTTCACGGGACGTCATGGGGTACGCCTCCTTGGCAACGGCGCCTGCCGGTGGCACTCCTCGATCACCGCGATCTGCAGGCGCACGTGCTCCATCGGCACGGCGAGCGGCGCACCCTCGGTGAGAGCCGCGTGCAGGTTCTCGTAGAACGACTTGGCCATGGTGTCGAACATGTCCAGGTCGCCCTTGGGCGCGTCCCAGCTTCCGGTCCGCCACGGTAGGGTCTCGGTGCAATACGAGGGCCCGGGCAGGGGTTCCTCGATGAGGTGCTGTTTCGGAGCCTGCGCGGGGTCAAACCACTTCCACTCGAGGTGGTCCGTGGTTCCCGTCAGGCTTCCCTGCGTGCCCCACACCTGGTAGGTGTAGAGGTTGTAGGCGTTGCACGAGGAGATCTCGAGGTCGATGGTCGGCCGGCCGGGCCGGGTGAGGACGACCTTCACGTGGTCCTCGGCGTCGCCCCAGGTGACTGCCCGATCCATGAGGCAGAACACCTTCGGCATTGCGTCCGTCCCGATCAGCTGCAGCGCCTGGTCCATGGGGTGCGACCCCGTGTTGAGGAGGTTGCCGCCGTTGTGGTCCTGCAGGGTCTGCCAGTCCCAGCGCCGGCTGAAGCCGCTGAACGAGCTCTTGATCATCACGACCCGGCCCAGGACGCCCGAGTCGATGACCTCGCGCACCTTCATGAAATACGGCGCGAACCGGGATTGCTGGAACGTGGCGAGCAGGCGCCCCTTCTTTCGCGCTTTCGCGACGACCCGGTCCACGTCCTTCGCGCGCCGGGCGACCGGCTTCTCGCAGAGCACGTTGAAGCCCGCATCCAGCGCCTCGAGGGTGATCGGCACGTGGAGATGGCTCGGCGAGGCGTTCACGATGAGGTCGATGTCGCCGTGCGCGAAGAGCTTGCGGTAGTCAGGGTAGGCCATGCAACCGAGCTCCTTCGCGGCCCGGTCGCACCGGTCCTGCAGCGGGTCGGCGACAGCGACGATCTCATAGAGGCCCGGAACGACCGTGGTGAGCGCATGTGCGTGGATGTCCCGGCCGCTCCTGCCCTGCCCGATGATCCCGACCCGGATGCGCTTCACAGCGGTTCCTCCCTTCCCGACTGGTACGAGCGCTCGGCTGCGTCGAGCAGCGCCATCACCTCGAGGGTGTCCTCCATGGCCACGGGCGCGGGTCCGCCCCGGAAGAACCGGGCCGCGCGGGCGAGCTGCTCGGTGTATGCCCGGCTAAGGTCCACGACGAACGGGGCCGCCGCCTCAAGCGCGCGCAGGCATCCGCCGTACAGATGCGAGTTTTCGGTCAGCTCCACGACGCCCCGCCGGGCGTCCGGGTAGCGCACGACCACCGCGGCGCCGAGCGCGTCGCGCTTCGTCAGCACGGCCGCCGCGCCCCGGCCGAGCGCGCGCTGCAGCATCTCGAAGGCGTGCACGCCGTACCAGACCACCGAGCTGCCCGCGGGAGCCTTGCCGAGCGGCCCGTACACCGAGGCGAGCGCCGGCCGGGGCACCGCCGCGCGGGCGTCTTCGAGCGCCGGCACGAACCGCAGCGACGAGGATGAGAACACCCGGGTGCCTCGCTCGCGCGCGATCTCGGCGATCTTCCGGCCGTTCGCGATGGTGTCGGCCATTGGCTTGTCGAGGAAGACCGGCAGCCCGAGCCCCGCGCAGCGCCCGAAGTACTCGAGGTGGAACGCGGGGTCGTTGATCTCCAGCATCAGCGCGTCGACGCCCTCGATCGCCTCCTCGAACCGGCGCGTGACCTTCACGCCCCACTGCTCGAGCTGCCGCTGCCGGTCGTCGAGCTGCTCCTCGTTCTGAAACGGGGTGGCGAAGCGCAGGCAGGTCGCCGCCCGTAGGCCCGGCACCTTCATGGCCGGCTCGACATCCGGGGCCTGCATGCGCCGGGGGAACTCGATGGCGTGGCTCGTGTCGAGGCCGATGACGCCGACCCGGATCCCCTCCGCCATCTTTAGAGCTTTTCCAGCGGCGGCTCGGAGTCGCCGAGCTTCATCACGGGGCCGTCGCCGGGGGCTGCCCAGCGCGCGGCATTGGCGATGACGCGCTGCACGTTCGGGTCGAAGTAGTTGGGGTAGGTCTCGTGGCCGGGTTGGAAGTAGAAGATCCGTCCCTTGCCCCGGGTGAAGGTGCAGCCAGAGCGGAACACGTTGCCGCCCGCGAACCAGCTGATGAACACCACCGCGTCGGGGTTGGGGATGTCGAAGCGCTCGCCGTACATCTCCTCGTGGGGGAGCTCGAAGTACGCCGGCAGGCCGTCGGCGATGGGGTGCCCGGGCTCGACCACCCACAGCCGCGCCTTCTCGTTGGCCTCGCGCCAGCGCAGGGCGCAGCTGGTGCCCATCATGCGCTTGAACATCTTGGAGTAATGTCCCGAGTGCAGGACGATCAGACCCATGCCCTCGATGATCCGCTGCTGCGCCCGGTCGATGATCTCGTCCTTCACCTCGCCGTGCGCCATGTGGCCCCACCAGGTGAGCACGTCGGTGTCGGCAAGCACCTTCTGCGTGAGACCGTGCTCCTTCTCGTCGAGCGTGGCGGTGCGGACCTCGAACTGCGGGTCTTTCCGCAGGCCGGCCGCGATGGCCACGTGCATACCGTCGGGGTAGATCTTCGCGATCGCGGCGCTTTCCTTCTCGTGCCGGAACTCGTTCCACACGGTGACGCGGATCTTCTTCGCCATGGCTCCTCCCGTTGGGCGGCGCTCTCGCGAGTCGCTAGGCGACTCGCGAGAGCGCCTGGGGGCGACTGCACCGCCCCGGTGTCAGGTCGCCGCGGCGTGCGGTGAACTCCCCGCGGCGGCCTTTCATGGTACAGATCGCCGCGGTCTGGTCAAGGCGACCGGTGGCGTGGTACGGTGGGCCATGCCGCGACCGTTCATCGGGAGGGATTTCCTGCTCGCGACCCGGGCCGCGCGCCGGCTCTACCACGGGTACGCGGAGACGCTGCCGATCTACGACTACCATTGCCACCTGGACGCGAAGGATATCGCGGACAACCGGCAGTTCACGAGCATCACCGAGGCGTGGCTGGGCGGCGACCACTACAAGTGGCGCGCCATGCGCGCGAACGGGGTCGCGGAGCGCCTCGTCACGGGTGACGGCACCGACATCGAGAAGTTCGACGCGTGGGCCCGGACCGTGCCTGCCACGGTCGGCAACCCGCTGTACCACTGGACCCACCTCGAGCTGGCCCGGTGTTTCGGGGTGCGCGAGCAGCTCTCGCCCCGTACCGCGACCTCCGTCTACGGCGCCTGCGCGGCGAAGCTGCGCGAGGGGACCTTCCGGGTCAGGGGCCTGCTCGGCCGGATGCGAGTGCAGGTGATCTGCACCACCGACGACCCCACGGATTCCCTCGAGCACCACGACCGGCTGCGGCAGGACATCTCGTTCCCCGTCACCGTGGTGCCGGGATTCCGCCCCGACCCGGCACTGGCGATCGGGAATCCGAAGACCTTCAACAAGTGGCTCAACCGGCTCGGCGCGGCGGCGGGGCTGGAGGTTCGGGACTGGTCCCGCCTGCTCGTGGCCCTGCGCCGCAGGATCGAGGCGTTCCACGAGCGGGGGTGCCGGCTCTCGGACCACGGCATCGAGGAGCCGTACGCGGCCGACTATACCGAGGGGGAGGTGCGGCGGATCTTCGCCGCCGCCCGCAAGGGCGTCGCGCCATCCGGCGAGGACGCGTTGAAGTACCGGTCGGCGCTGCTCGTCGAGCTGGGCAGGATGTACGCGGAGCGGAAGTGGGCGTGGCAGCTGCACCTCGGCGCCCTGCGCAACGTGAACTCGCGCGCCATGGAACGTCTCGGGCCGAACTCGGGCTACGACATGATCGGCGACTTCCCCATGGCACGGGGCCTCGCCGCGCTGCTTGACCGGCTGGACGCCGATAACGCGCTGCCGAAGACGGTACTCTACAGCCTCAACCCCGCCGACAACGCGGTGCTCGCCGCGCTCACCGGTTGCTTCCAGGACGGCGCGATCCCCGGCAAGATCCAGCACGGGTCGGCGTGGTGGTTCAACGACCAGAAGCCCGGCATGGAGGAGCACCTGCGGACCCTTGCGAGCCTCGGCCTCCTGCCGCGCTTCATCGGCATGCTGACCGATTCGCGCTCGTTCCTCTCGTACCCCCGGCACGAATACTTCCGTCGCATCCTCTGCAACCTGCTCGGCGGGTGGATCGAGGCCGGCGAGCTGCCCCGGGACTGGGACCTCGTCGGCGGAGTGGTGCGCGACGTCTGCTGGAACAACGCCGAGGCCTACTTCGGGATCCCGCGCAAGGCCGCGGTGCTGACGGAGAGCTGAGGGGCGGGCGCGCGTCCCGCGGCGCGGTTCAGGCTCTCGCTGCCTGCTTCGTGGTCAGCTGCCGCCCACAGGGCCTTCCATGGCCAGACCGCGCCTTTCGGCTTCCCTGCCTCGACGCGGCTTAGCCCTCCCTGGCAAGGCCGAGCGGCCCGAGGTTGGCGCTGATCCGGTCGTCGAGGCTGAGGACCGCGAGATCAGGGAACAGCATCATGAGCTCGAGGGCCGAGGCGAGGTGCACGGCGTCGAGGGTGCGCATGGGTTCGACGGGAAACGCCTGGCCCGCGCGCCGGCGCACCGACGGACCGATCTCGAGAAGGGTCCAATGCCGGGTGCTCCTGGCCACCAGTCCACGGAGTCTCGCCGCATCAGCCGGGGTAACGAGGGATTGCCCCTGCGCCCGCGTTATGGCGCGCTCCGCCTCCACGAGGGTGAGGGCCGAGGAGACCACGCGTTCGACTCGATCGAGGGCCTCCCTGACGCGCGTTCCCTCGGGCTCTCCGAAGAGCCAGGCGAGAACGGCCGAGGTCTCCGCGTAGATGGTCACGAGTCGGCCCGGTCCTGGTCGAGCAGGCGTCTCGAGGACCCGGCGGGCAGCCGAACCGGTGACTGCTCGAGGTGCTGCTTCCGTCCGCTCGGAGCCACGAGCCTGCCGTCGCGCACCCATTCATCCGCCTGGGCCTCGGATGCGGACAGCGTTCCCGGTGTCGAAGGCTGCCGCAGCTCGGCGACGACCCGGCTGCGGTCGCTCACGAGCACGACGCCGCCGGCCTGCACGTCGCGCAGGTAGGCGCTGAGGTTATTCTTCAGCTCCTTCACCCCTACGGCTTTGACCTGTTTCATGCGTCAAAAGTAGCTACTGGTAGCTACTTTTGTCAAGCGGATACGGGCGCGCGTTCCACGGCGCCTCGGGGCGTTCAGACGTGCTCGAGGCTCGGGTCGCTGCTGATGCGCGAGGGGACGCTGCCGAGGAAGGCAAGGCGCTCGAGCCCGTGCCATTCCCGCAGCAGGTGGTAGGACGGGGACGTGAGGAACCGGCACCGGTCGACGGCGTCCCGCCACCCCGGGCCGCGCACGTCCCCGATCGTCGCCGCATCGGGCAGGATGCCGAAATCCCATGCGGCGCACATCCGATGGAGGTAGTCGATCCGGTCGCCGAGCGTTCGAAGCTCGGTCGGCGGGTCCTGGTCCGGATAGAGCGAGCCGTCAATCTCCACCGAGCAGCTCCCGCTTGAACCACGAGCGCACCTGCCCGGCCTGGTCTCGCTGACCGGCATCGGCGATGCTTTCGAGCGGCCTGGCCGACTCGATGCGGGCCAGGTGGGACCTGATGGCGAGCCGCGCCCGCGACAGATCGACCCGTTCACCCGAGGCCTGCAGCCGTGCTTCCCACAACCGCCAGCAGCCCGGTGGATCGACGAGCCCGGCCCCGCAGACGGCATGGATGTCCCGGAAGTCGCGTGGCGTTCCGCGCTCAACGAGCGCGACCATCTTCGACGCGATCAGGTCCTCCAGGCTGTCGAGCAGGATGCCGCCGGGCCAGGGACCGGCCTGCGGCGGGTGCAGCAGCCCCGAGCGGGCAGCGACCTGGAAACCGAACACCGTTCGGCCTTCCCGCTCCAGCTCGATGCTCGTCACCTCGCCCCATGACCGCGTCCTGACGGAGCCTGCCGTCCGCAATGCCTCTTCCACGGCACCGACCACCCTGCCGCGGATGTCCGGTGTCGCCGCGTCGGTCCACCAGGCGTCCACGTCGTGCGTCGTGCGGTACTCGAGGTAATGGGAGAGACCGAGGGCTCCGCCGATCGAGATGCTGCCTCCGAGGCCCGCAGCGGCGATTGCCTCGAGGCAGAGACGAGCGTACGGCTGGACATTGGCGGGCATCCGCGGCTGCACGGGTGAAAGTATATCATCGGCGCGTGCCGCCGGACAGGCGCGCGCTCGAGGCTCATCCGCCCCCGGTCAGACCGCGCCGGATAGCGGGCGCGCCCGCGCCTCTCGGCCCTCCCGGACCCCACTCACACACCCCGGCGGTTGCGGCGCAGCATCTCGCCCGTGCTCTGGTTGGTCGCGACCGTGTGCCCGGCCAGGGGCAGGACCCGTTCGTGGATGGTGTCGAGAATCCACTCCGTCTGCGGGAAGAAGACGTCCTCCATCTCGGCCGACGGGGTGATCCAGTTGCGGGCCCCCACCACGGCCACCGGGGCGTCGAGCGAGTCGAAGGCGAGCTGCGAGACGTTCGAGGCCAGGGTGTGCAGGAACGAGCCGCGCTCGCAGGCGTCCGAGGCGAGCACGAGCCGCCCGGTCTTCCGCACGCTTTCGAGGATCGGTCCGTAGTCCAGCGGGTTGATGAACCGGGCGTCGATGAGCTCGGCGGACACGCCGTAGGTTTTCTGCAGCAGGTCGGCCGCCTCGACGCCCCGGTAGAGCGTGGAGCCGATCGTGACGATCGTGAGGTCGGTGCCCTGCCGACGCACGACCGGCTCGCCCTCGGCGACCTCGTAGTAGCCCGTGGGAACGCCCCCGGGCACGAACATCTCGCCGACGTCATAGAGCCGCTGGCTCTCAAAGAACACCACGGGGTCGGTGCCGCGCAGCGCCCGGTTCATCATGCCCTTGGCGTCGTACGGGGTGGCGGGGAAGTACACCTTGAGGCCGGGGATGTGCGCGCAGAACGAGGTCCAGTCCTGCGAGTGCTGGGCCCCGTACTTGCTGCCCACGGACACGCGCAGCACCACGGGCATCTTCAGCACGCCCGCGGACATGGCCTGCCACTTCGGCAGCTGGTTGAACAGCTCGTCGCCCGACCGGCCCATGAAGTCGCAGTACATGAGCTCGGGAATGGCCCGGCCGCCGCACAGCGCGTAGCCGACCGCAGCTCCTACGATGGCGCCCTCGCTGATCGGCGTGTTGAAGAGGCGCGGGTAGGGCAGGGCTTCGGTGAGTCCCCGGTAGACGGCGAAGGCGCCGCCCCAGTCACGGTTCTCCTCGCCCCAGGCCGCGGTGGTCGGGTCGATCGAGAACCGGTGGAGCACCGCCTCGAAGATCGCGTCGCGCAGCGACACCACCTGCGCCTTGGGCAGGGGCTTCCCGCCGGGCCCGACGCCCGACCGGGACTTCTTCGCGATGGCGGAGACGCGCGGGTTCTCGGCGACGGGGAGCAGCATCTCGGCCTTTCCCTCGGCCATGCGCTCAACGTTCCCGTTGGAAAACATGAAATCGCCGATGGGGTCCGCGCCGCCCGGCTGCCACGCCCCGGGCGAGCCGATCGGGGCGCCCACGCGCGGCGAGACCTCGAGCGATACCGCGAGCGCGGTGACGCGCCTGAGACGCGAGAACACGCTCGCCCGGATCTCCTCGAGGTCCACCTCCGCGGCGATACCGCCCGAGAGGAGGTGCTCGCCGAAGGCCTTGATGCAGTCCGCCGCCTGCCACGCGGCGATCTCCTCCTTGCTGCGGTAGGAGGACGCGTCCGAGGGCGAGTGGCCCGAGATGCGGTAGGTGACCACGTCGAGCAGCACCGGCCCGCGCCCCTCGAGCAGGATCTTCCGCTTGCGCTCGATCGCGTCGGCTACGGCGAGGGGGTTGTAGCCGTCGACGCGCTCCGCGTGCATCTGCTCGGGGTTCACGCCGGCGCCGATTCGCGCCAGCACCTTGAAGCCCATGGTCTCGCCGTACGTCTGGCCGCCCATGCCGTAGAAGTTGTTGAAGAAGTTGAAGAGGATGGGAGGGGCGCCGCCCGCCTCCTTCGGCCACAGCGTTCGATACTGGTCCATGGCCGCGAGCATGAGGGCCTCCCACACGGGGCCGCATGCCGACGAGCCGTCGCCGATGTTCGCGATCACGATGCCGGGCCGCCGGTTGATGCGCTTGAAGAGCGACGCTCCGACCGCGATGTCGGCGGAGCCGCCGACGATGGCGTTGTTCGGCATGCTGCCGAACGGCGCGAAGAACGCGTGCATCGAGCCGCCGAGGCCCCGGTTGAACCCGTACGCCCGGCCGAAGATCTCGGCCAGCACGCCGTAGATGACGTAGTCCAGCGCCAGGTCGCGGAGCGTCCCCCGGTGGTCCTTCTGCACCGCGCGCAGGGGGTCGCCGCCGAGGTACGACTCCATCACCGCGCCGAGGTCCTTTTCGGGCAGGCGCGCCGCGGCCGCGAGGCACTTGGCGAGGATCTCGCCGTGGCTGCGGTGCGAGCCGAAGAGGAAGTCCTCGATGCCGAGGGGCGCGCACTGGCCGACCACCGCCGACTCCTGGCCGATGGAGAGATGCGCGGGCCCGAGGTGGTCGTAGGCAATCCCCTCCCACGCGCCCTTGGTCTTGATGGTGTTCAGCATGGTCTCGAACTCGCGGATCACCACCATGTCGTGGTACATGCGCAGGAGCTCGGGCTTCCCGTACTTCCGCTCCTCCTTCTTCGCGTCGCCCGTGTACGCGTTGAGGGGGACATCGGAGAACTCGAGGGTTCCCGGTTTACGGACCTCGCGGGGGTCGATGTTGATGGACTTGGGCATCGTCGTTTCCTCTTCCGGTATGAGAATCGGGCGTACGGCGGTGCCGGGCGCCGCGTTCGCTTCCTCGGTCTGTCCTAAGCGAGCTCCCAGAGCGCGTCCCGCACGATCTCGCTCACCGTGGGGTGGGGGAACACGATCTCGCGCACGTCCCGGGCCCGCAGCTCTGCCTCGATCATCACTGCCGCGCCCTGGACGATCTCCGAGGCGTACGGCCCGATCATCTGCACGCCGAGCACCAGGTCGGAGCCCGCGTCGACCACGACCTTGCACATCCCCCGGGTGCCGTCGTTCTCGGCGATGAACCGGCCGTTGGCACGCAGGTCGAGCTTCGCCACCTTCACCGCCCGGCCCTGCTCCTTCGCCTGCGCCTCCGAGAGGCCAACGCCGGCCACCTCGGGGTCGGTATACACGACCCAGGGGATCGCGTGCCACCGCATGCGCGGGCCGGGGGCACCGGCCGCGGCCGTACCGGCGGCCGTACCGGCGGCCGATGCGCCGAACATGTCCGCCACCGCCACTTCACCCATGCGCGAGGCCGAGTGCGCAAGCATCGAGCGGCCCGTTATGTCGCCCGCGGCCCAGATGTCGGGCACGTTCGTGCGCATCCGGTCGTCGACCTTCACGCCTTTTCGGTCGAAGTCCACGCCCGCGGCCTCCAGGCCGAGACCCTCGACGATCGGCCGGCGGCCCACGGCCACCAGCACGCGCTCAGCCGGGGCGACCTGTTCCTTGCCGTCGCGGACGAACCGCACGCCGTCGGCGCCGTAGGAGAGCACCCGGGAGCCGAGGTGGAACTCCGCCTCGGGCAGCGACCGGCGCAGGAGCACGGCGATTTCGGCGTCGAGCAGCGGCACGATCTCGGGCAGCATCTCGATGACAGCGACCTTCACACCGAGCCGGCTGAAGTACGTGGCGAACTCCATGCCGATGTAGCCGCCGCCCACGATGGCGATGCTCTTCGGTAGGCTCGTGATCTCGAGGGCTTCCGTGCTGCCCATGACGTGCTCGTGGTCAGCACCGGGCACCGGCAGCGCCGCGGCGGACGAGCCCGTGGCGAGCAGGATGCGCTCCGCACCGTACGTCCGGCCGTTCACCTCGATCGTGCGCGGACTCGCGAGCCGCGCCGTCCCCTGGACGAGCTCCACGCCGGCTTTGCGGAACTGGAACGCGATCCCCTTGCGGAGGGTTTCGACGGTCCGGGTCTTCCACGCCATGGACTTCGCGAGGTCGTAGCGCGCACCCTCCACGGTCACGCCGAACGACTGGCCGTGCTGCGCGTGCGCGAAGAGTTTGGCGGAATGCAGGAGGGTCTTGGTGGGGATGCAACCCTGGTTGAGGCACACCCCGCCGAGGTGCGAGCGCTCGATGACCAGCACCCGTTTCCCGAGCCGCCCTGCCCGCTCGGCAGCCACGTGGCCGGCAGGGCCGGCGCCGATGACCGCGAGGTCGAAGCCCGCGTCTGCCATTCCCGCGTCCTACTCGGCGAGCAGGGCCGGAAGCCCCGCGAAGGCGGCGCCGAGCGCCTGCAGGAAGCGGGCGCCGGGGGCGCCGTCCACCACCTGGTGGTTGATGGTGAGCGACAGGCCGATGCGCGGCTGGAACACGATTTCATCGCCGTTCTGCACCGGTTCGGGCCGGATCGCGCACACGCCGAGGATGGCTACTTGTGGGACATTGAGCACGGGCGTGAAGCTTTCGATGCCGAGCGCACCGAGGTTGGTGATCGTGAAGGTGCCGCCCGCGAGCTCGTCGGGCTTCACGCCGCCCTCCCGGCACCCCTTCACGAGACGCGCGGCCTCGGCGGCGAGCTGGCGCAGGGTGAGGACGTGCGCGTTGCGTATGACCGGCACCATGAGGCCGCGCGGCGTGTCGATGGCGAAGCCGAGGTGCACGTCGTCGTACTTGCGGATCGTGGCACCGTCGAAGGTGGCGTTCAGCTCGCGGTGGGAGAGAAGCGTGCGCACCACCGCGAGGTGCACGAGGTCGTTGATGGTGATGCCCGCGAGTCCCATCTCTGCGGGGCTCTCCTTGAACAGGCGCCGCAGCTCCTGCAGCTGCCGGGCGGGGGCCGAGGCATTCAGCGTGAGCTGCGCGGTGGTGGCGAGCGAGGCGAGCATGCGGTCCGCGATGAGCTTGCGCACGCCCTTGACCGGGATGTCGGTGAACCGGCCTGTCGCGGCGCGCCGCGCGGCGGCAGCGGCGACGGCCACGGTCCCGGGGGCCGCTGCGGGGGGCGCCGCGTGTCTTCCCGCGCCCACGTCCTCGGCGCGCACCCGTCCGCCGATGCCGGTGCCGGCCCCGGGCACGTCCGCGGCGCCGAGGCTCGCAGCCTTCTCGCGTGCGGCCGGCGTGAGCGGTTGCCGGCTTTCGAGTGCGGAGAGCACGTCGCGCTCGATGATCCTGCCGCCGGGTCCCGTGCCCGCGATGCCGTCGAGCGCGATGCCCTTCGCCGCGGCGAGGGCGCGGGCGCGCGGTGAGGCGGCCGCGAGGTCTGCGGCAGCAGCGGTCTGCGCTGCCTGCGCCGGGGGTGCTGTCGGGGCGGCCGCGGATGGTGCCGCCGGCGCGGAAGGACCGGCGGCAGCGGCAGGCGCTGCGGCAGGGCCGGCACTCGTTGCGGACCTGAGTGTGCTCACATCCTCGCCCGGGGCGCCGATTGCCGCGATGGTCTCGAGCACCGGCACCTGGGCGCCGGCCTCGTGGAAGATCGCGAGTAGGGTCCCCGTGGCGGGGGACTCCACCTCGAAGGTGGCCTTGTCGGTCTCGACCTCGCAGACGACCTCGCCGGTCTTCACGGCGTCGCCGACCTTCTTCTTCCAGCCGACGATGGCGCAGCTTTCGACGGATTGTCCCTGCTTGGGCATGATGAGCGCAGTGGCCATGGCGCATTCACTGTAGGAATGCCTTTGGAGAAAGTCAATACGAACGCGCCATCCGCGCAGCCGATTCCCCTAAACCCTTGACGACCGAAAGTCGATCATGGTAGTGGTAGTTGATATCGCACCGAGGTAAGGGGCTTATGGCCGACAGCACCGCATTCGATTCCCTCGATGACGTCTTTTCCGCCGAGAAGGTCTACTGCGCCAACTGCATCCACTGCAAGCTGATCAAGCTGGCGCAGGGTGACGGCAGCCAGTACAGTCTCCGCGTGCGCTGCGACGCGGGCAAGTGGCGGAAGAAGCTCGGCGAGGAGAAGGTCTACAAGTACTTCACCGTCATCCGCCGGACCGTGGACCAATGCGACGCCTACGTGCCGATGGGGGATGTCGAGATCTTCCTCAAGGAGCTGAAGAAGAACCTCCCCATCAAGGACGAGATCTACTCGGTATGATGCTCGCACGCACCGTCCGCAGGCTGCTCATCTTCGCCGCGCTCGCCTCGCTGGGGTTGCTGGCATCCTGCAAGAGCACCGGGCCGGTCGACCTCACCGGGCTCACTCCCGCCGAGGTCTTCCAGCGTGCCCATGACGCCTCGGACAACGGGGATTATCGCAGGGCGCTCGCCTACTACGATGGCTTCCTCGCGCAGCCGGACGTCGACGCGGAGCGCGGCGCCTGGGCCCGCTACGAGGCGGCCCTGCTGTACCACAAGATAGGCGACGATGACACCGCCCTCGCGAAGTTCGACGAGCTGCTCGCGCTGTACGAGACGGACAAGACGCTCCCGGAAGGTCCGAAAATCCTGGCAACCAGCGTCAAGACCGCCATCCTCGAGAAGCGTTCGAAGAAATCCTGACCGCGCGCGGTGAGCGCGCCTATCACGATTCCTGCCGGGTTGTTCCGCCGCCCGATTCGGTCAGCACCGCGAGCTGCCCCGCATCCACCAGCCTGAGCCGGTCCGCCTCGATGGCAAGGATGCCGTCGGCGGCGAATCCCTCCACGGCCGCCCGGACCTCCTCGAGCGGAAGCTCGAAGGCGAGCGAAGCATCGTCGAGCGTCGCGGCAAGCGGCAGCGACACGGCGTCTCGCGGCAGCTCCTGGAAGAGGTGATGCAGGTGCAGCGCGATCAACCCTGCCCGGTCGCGCTGCACGAGGTGCTGGATCTTGTGATGCGCCGCCTGCAGCCGCCGGCACAGCCGGTCGATGATCGAAAGCCCTATGCGGGGGTTGCGGGTGATCATCTTCTGCAGGCCGTCGCGGTCGAAGGCGAGGGCTTCCACCTCGTCGATCGCCGTCACCGTGGCGGTCCGACGCAGCCGGCTCACGATGGCCATCTCGCCGAAGAACTCGCCTTTCTCGAGAACCGCGATCACGTGCGCCTTGCCCGAGAAGTCCTTGCTCACCCGCACCTTGCCGCGCTGGATGATGTACATCTCGTCGCCCGTCTCGCCCTCGCGGAACACCACGGTGCCGGGGGTATAGGTCTTGGCGAACTTCTGCAGGGGATCGTCGAGCACGCTCCAAGGATAAAAGAAAACCGGGTCGGGGTAAAGCGCACGGCGTTCGCGGGCGCCCCCGCGACCCGGGCCGCAAGCGCCGTGCACGTCGAGGCCGTGTTCCGGGGTGGAGGTCCTCCCATGAGCACCCCGATCCTCCGGTCGGCCCGCCGGATCGCCGCTGCCGCGGCGCTGGCTCTGCTCGCCTCTTGCGGTCCGCTGCCCGGGCCCCGCGCCTGCGA
>JAPLSM010000126.1 GCA_026398635.1 Spirochaetota bacterium
CGACGATCCCCTTGGGGAAGTACAGCCGGCGGCCCAGATCGGATAGCAGGTCGCCCGCCACGGTTCCTTCGAGGGTCCGGTTCAACTCAACGGCGAGGGGATGCATGGGCCCTTATAGGGTATCGCGCACCGGGCTGTCAATCACGGCCAGGGCCATGGGCTCCCGTCCACCTCGCTTCGCGATGTGGACGACTTGACACGACCGCCCCGACCATGCTTGTATCCGATCCTTGCATATTTATACAGTGCGCCACACACACGGTCCGCACACCGCAAAGGCACCGGAGGAATGAATTCATGCTCGAACTGAGGAAGGGCACCGACATCCTGGCTGCCGTGGGCGGCATCGCCTCGATCGATGCGGCGCGCGCCCTGCTCGACCGGACTCTGGATCCGGACTCCCGGCGGAAGCTCTCCGCGGTGAAGAACGCCGAGGCGCTGGTCAAGCTGGCCAACGCGATCGCCATGTGCCGGCCGGACCGTGTGTTCGTGGTCGGGCCTTCGGACGCCGACGCGCAGGTCTGCCGCGACCACGCCCTCGCGAATCGCGAGGAGACACCCCTCGCCATGTCCGGGCACACCATCCACTTCGACCTGCCCGAAGACCAGGGCCGGATGGTCGACCAGACCTTCTACATCGTGAACGAGGGCGAGGAGGCGAGCGTCCTCGCGAAGAAGATGGCACGCACGGAGGCGCTCGACTACGTGCGCACGCACATGACCGGCATCATGGCGGCGCGGACGCTGTACGTGGGGTTCTACAGCCGGGGCCCGGTCGGCGCGCCCGCCGCCATCCCCGGCATCATGATCTCCAGCTCGGCCTACGTGCTGCACAGCGCGTGCATCCTGTACCGCAACGTCCTCGACCGGTTCGACGACGAGGCCGCCCGGGCCGGTGCCTTCTTCACCAACGTGCACGGCCAGGGCCTCAACCGGTCCGAGGACATCCCGAAGGCCCGGATCTTCATGGACCGCAGCTGGTTCACGACCTTCAGCATGTTCTGCACGTATGCGGGCAACACGCTGATGCTGAAGAAGGGCAACCACCGGTTCGCCGTTGACCTCTGCACGTACTACCGGCGGGAGCGCGAGCTGTCCGAGCACATGTTTATTACCGGCATGACCGGGCCAGGCGGCCGGAAGACCTTCTTCGCCGGCGCTGCCCCCTCGGGGTGCGGGAAAACCACCACGGCCATGGTCGGCTCGGATTACATCGGCGACGATCTCGCCCAGGTCTGGATCGCCGCCGACGGCACGCTGCGCGCGGTGAACCCCGAATGCGGCATCTTCGGCATCGTCGAGGACCTCAACCGCGAGAGCGACCCGTACCTGTACCGGTGCCTCCGCGAGCCGGGGGTCGAGGTGATCTGGTCGAACGTGCTCGTCGACGAGCGGAACGTCCCGCATTGGACCGGCAACGGAGAGCCGTCGCCGGAAAAGGGCCGCAACTTCCAGGGCGAGTGGTGGCAGGGAAAGACGGATGCGAAGGGAAAGCCCGTGCCAATCTCGAACCCCAACGCGCGCATCACGCTCTCCAACCGGGCGATCGGCAACTGCAATCACCGGCTGGGCGAAGACCCCGCGGGCGTGCCCGTGAAGATCATCACCTACTCGGGCCGGGACAGCGACACCATGCCGCCGGTGTGGGTCGCGAAGAACCCCGATCACGGCGTAGCCATCGGCGCCTCGATCCTCTCGGCCGCGACAGCCACCGAGGTGGGCGCGAAAGGCGTCAACCGGCAGCCCTGGGCCAACTCGCCGTTCATCCCCTGCCCGCTCGGCGACTACATGGAGGCGCAATTCCTCTTCTTTAATTCCGGGAAATTCTCAAAGGGAGGCAGGCCGATTATCGCAGGACTCAACTATTTCCTGACGCACGGCGCCCGCGGCGGGGAAGGCACGCGCCTGCTCGGCGAGAAGCGCGACGTCAAGGTCTGGCTGTCGTGGCTCGAGCGCTTTGCCCACGGTGAAGTCGATGGCATCGACACGCCAATCGGCCTCATCCCGCGCTATCCCGATCTCGCGGCGCTCTTCCGCGACCTCATCGGCAAGGAGTACTCCCGCTCCCTCTATGACCGGCAGTTTTCCTTCTACGTCGACAACATCCTGGCACACATCGCGCTCCAGGAGGAGGCCTACCGGAAGGAACAGAAGGTCCCCGGACGGATCTTCGAGGTGTACGCGGAGCAGCGGGGCGGACTCGAAGGCCTGAAAAAGCGGTTCGGCCCCGTGGTGTCCCCCGCGCTGCTGGAACGGGTCTAACAACCGAGCGCGAGAGCCACTGGGCCTCTCGCTACGTGCTCCGCACGTAGCTGTCGGCCGTGCGAAGTCCCGCAGGAGCGGGACTTCGCAGAGGTTGCGCGAGGTGCCGGATTGGGCGTACAGTGCCCCCGGTGGAACAGGTCTCGAATGAGATCCGCATCGGCTATGCCGACCCGGGCCTGAACAAGACGCTCGCGGCGATCGGGAGCGGGACGCAACCCTTCAGCCGGCACTTCAACCAGTTCGGCGATCTCTTCCTCCTGCTCGGGGCCGAGTTCACGGTCCCGAGCCTGCCCATCCACCACGACGTGCGCGAGAGCCGGCCCGAGCCGGGATACCTCGCGCTCATGGGGGAGACCATCGCGTCCATCGCAGGGCTTGCGCCGCAGGTCTTTCGGGGCCTCGGGTACTTTTTCGATCAGACCGAGATCCTGCGGCCCTGCTTCTTCCAGGTCAGCCGGCAGGGCGACGACGCCTTCCTCTACCTGCTTCGCCTCGATCTGGCGCTGAAGCCCAACGAGGGCGAGGTGGTCGAGCGGGGCACCAACGACGCCACCCCGCGCTGGAGGTCGCGCAAGCTCTTTCTAGAGCCGGCGATCGTGCCGCTCGTCGGGGCCCCGGCGTCCGGCACCCGCCTCAGCGGGTTCCGAGTGCTCCAGGCGATCTCGGAGACGTACATCGGCGAGGTGAGCGACGGCGGGGCGGCTGGCGCCTACAATAAACAGGGCGTGTGGATGGACCCCCGGTTGACCCGGTTCTTCAGCCAGCTCTTCCTGCCCCCCGGGGCGCGCGTGCATCCCTTCCACCCGTTCCTGTGCCACTACAAGACCGTCTGCGGCCTGCCGCTCGAGTTGTCCCCGGCGGGACGCCAGACGGCGATCCCCCGGCTGCAGCGGGCGCTCGCCTTCCTCCTGCCCGTCATGGACCGGATCCAGTCCGCCCTGGGCAGGGCGGAATTCTCGGAGGGCCTCGAGATCTTCCAGGAGCTGAAGAAGAAGGTGCCCGAGTCGTGGTACGAGCCCTGGCGCAGGCTGCGGGTCGAGGCTTATCTGAACGAGAAGGACCGGAAGGAGTACCGCATCGATGCGTGACCCCGCGGCCATCCCCGGCCTGCGCGTGACCGTGATGGGACTGGGCGTGCACGGCGGCGGGCTCGCCTCGGCGCTCTTCTTCGCGCGGCGCGGCGCCGAGGTCACGGTGACTGACCTGCGCGGGCCGGACGCGCTCGCCCCCTCGCTCGAACGGCTTGCCGGCCTGCCCGTGCGCTACGTGCTGGGCCGGCACGACACGACGGATTTCGAGTCCGCCGACCTCGTGATCAAGAACCCCGCGGTCCCGACCGGCTCGCCCTTCCTGTCAGCTGCGCGCGACCGGTCGGTGCCCGTCGAGACCGACGTGTCGGTGTTCCTGTCGCTCGCCCGCAGTCCCGTGATCGCGGTCACGGGCACCAAGGGCAAATCCACGACCGCCTCGGCCATCCACCACGGCCTCCTCCGTGTCTCGCCCGGCGCCCGCCTTGGGGGCAACATCACCGTGTCGCCGCTGGAGTTCCTTGACGAGCTCGCTCCGACGGACCCGGTCGTGCTCGAGCTGTCGTCGTGGCAGCTCGGCGACCTCGCGGGCCGGGGCCTGCTCGCGCCGAGGGTCTCCGTGCTCACGGTCCTGCTGCCCGACCACCTCGACCGGTACCCGGACATGGCCGCCTACGTGGAAGACAAGAAGGCCGTCTTCCGGGAGCAGGAACCGGGGCAGCGGGCGATCTTCAACCGGGACGACCCGCGGCAGAGGGACTTTCCCGCAGAAACCCCGGCGGAACCGTTCTGGTATTCCGCCGCAGCCCTGCCCGGGGACCTCCGCGGTGCGTGGCTCGAGGGCACCGAGGGCAGGCTGCGCACCGGGCCGGACCGCGAGGCGCGCACGGTGCTCGCGGGCACACGTTTGGCGGGCAGCCACAACCTGATGAACCTGCTCGCAGCAGGGCTCGCCCTGTCGCTGTACGGGGTGAAGGCCGGGGTGATCGCACGGGCGCTTCGCGAGTTCCCCGGCGTTGAGCACCGGCTCGAGCTGTTCCACGAGGCCGGTGGCATCCGCTATTACGACGACTCGACGGCCACCATACCGCACGCTGCCGCAGCAGCCCTCGAGGCGCTCACCCCGCCGGTGGTGCTGGTCGCCGGCGGCACGGACAAGGGGCTGGACTATGCCCCGTTCGCCACGGCCGCGCGCCGGGCCGCAGCGATCGTGCTGCTCGCCGGCACGGCCACCGACAAGCTGCGGCCGCTGCTCGACGCGGACGGCATCGCCTGCGAGGGGCCCTTCGACGACCTTGATCGCGCGGTGACCCGGGCCGTCGAGCTGGCCCGGAGCCTGCGTGCCGGCCGAGCGACCGGGCAGCCCGTGTCCGTGGTCCTTTCCCCGGGGTGCGCCTCGTTCGGCATGTTCCAGAACGAGTTCGACCGGGGCAGGAAGTTCAAGGAGTCGGTTCGTCGGCTGGCCGGCTGACCGCTGAACGGACTGCCGGCCTGCCGCATCAGGCGTCCAGCGCCCGGGAGAACCTCAGGTACGGCACGATCGCGTCGTTCTGGTACCGGCCGGTCCCGTCGTAGGTCAGGCTGACCACCGGTACGCCCGTAACCCGCTGGATGTCGCGGGCCATGGCCTCCGTAACGAGCGACGGGCAGCAGAAGGCCGGGCTCGCCTGCACGAACAGGCGCAGGTCCGGGTGCTCACGGGTCAGGTGGTAGATCTTCAGCAGATTTTCGACGCTCTCCCCGCTGTGCTCGGTGCGCACCCCGAACCGGGCGAGGAATTCTGCCGCCCCGCTCATGCGGACCGGGCGGTACGGGCCGAGGAACCGGGCGACGTGCCGGTGGTGGCGCCGGGCCATCCGGTCAAGCAGCCTGACCAGGTTGCCGAACACCAGCAGGGGCTCGTACATGCCCTCGAGGCGCCAACGGCGCCGCTGCTCCCCTACGACGATGCGCGCAAAATCCGCGGGCGGCGTCACGACCGCCTCGCCGCCGGCCTCCTCGATCGCCCTGACCAGCCCCTGATTGAACACGTCGTTGTCGCGCACGTACAGGTCGCCGAAGATCGCCACCTTCGGCCGGCGGCCCGGCGCCACGGGCACCCGGTCGAACAGCCGCATGGCCCGCTTGAGGGCCGGCTCCTTGCGGCCGCCGTCGGCGAACGCGGCGGCGAGCAGTGTGACCGCCTCGGCGACGGCCTGGTCGGTGGCGCCCGGCTCCGTCTCGTAGGGCCGCAGCCGGCAGGCCACCCGGCGCACGAAGCCCGCGAACAGGTATGCCCGGCCGGTGCTCAGCGCGGCCCGGGCGGACAGCTCGATGAACGAGAGGTCGCCCACATACACCCGGACCTGCTCCATCCCTCCCCCGAAGGTTTCGAACAAGTACTCCATCTGCTGCGGGAAGAGGGGGAGATTGCACGGCAGGGTCGAGCTCGACATCCACACGAGGGTGCGTGACGGGTCGAGGTCCTCGAGCCGGATGGTTTCCACGGCGGCCTGCACGATGGCATTGAGGGGGATGCACTGCCCGGTGTTGTGCCGCATCGCCGCCCTGATGGACATCTCGTCCTCGTGGAGGAGGCGCGCGTCCACGCCCTCGCGACGCAGGTTCGCGGCGACGAGCGGTCCGGCGATCGGGTCGAAGTCGGGGAGGAGCAGCGTCCGGCCGGCGATCGCCTCGCCGGCCCGGGGCGGCGCGCGCAGGGCCCGGCGAGGCTGCGCGGGGCCGGCGCGCCGAGCGGCGCGCTCCGCGTGGTTGCGGAACGCGCGGACGCCCGCCTCGATCCGGGACTCGTAGCCCATGCTCGAGTCGTGGTCGTCCAGCTGCAGCACGAGGTACGGCTTCCCGTGGGCGTCGAGGATGCGGCGGAACGCGTCGAGGGCGAAGCTGTCGGGCGAGCACTTGAAGGCGGTCACGTAGACGGGGTAGAGCATCGGCGTGCGGGCGGCCGCGAGGGCCGCCTCCAGCGCCTCGACGGCGTGCTGCCAGTGGAAGGCGCCGAGCAGGGGCCCGAGCTCCGCGGACCCGCCGTGCGGCACCATGTCCTGAAAGAACGTCTTGACCCCCAGGGTGCCGAAGATGGCGGGGATGCCCTTGTTCATCTCCGGCGACAGGACGGTGTACGGTCTGCCGATGAGCACCACCCGGGGCTCCCGGGCATCCGCCATCTCCTCCTGGAACCGCCGCTCGAGCCTCTCCAGCGCGCGCTGGTTTCCGGCGATCGACCGGTCGAGCGCGTCCGCCACCCGGCGCTCCGCGACCTCGATGCCCGCGGTGCCCAGCGCCGCCGCTAGCTCGCGGAGGGTCCGCTCGCGGTGCACGGTCCAATCGGCGTACGGGGCGAGCACCCTGCCCTTCACGCACTCGAGCGCGGACACTAGAGCCGGGCCGAACTGCGTGTAGTAGCAGCACAGCCGGCGCGTGTCCTCGCCGGGCCGCTGCTCCTCGAGTCGCACGGGGAGGAACAGCCAGTCCACCCGCCCGGCGAGCCGGGCCGCGTGGCCGTGCAACGCCGAGATGGGCGCGCAGAACTCGGCGCCCTCTACGTCCCTGCCGAGGGCGGTGGCATCGCCGCAGTCCTCGCTCGTCACGACGGGCACACCTAGCTCCGCGAAGAACCGACGCCACAGGGGCATCTCGGCCACGAGGCCCAACGCGGCGGGCAGCCCGAGGGTGGGCATTCCGGGCCGGGCTGCAGCCGATGCCGGCAGCATGCCCTCGGCCTCGAACGCACGGCGCCGCTCGGCCGCGAGGTCGAAGCCCGACCGGTTGGCATTCACGTACCGGTGCGTGTTGTAGTCCCGTCCGCACAGGAACCCGAAGGCCACGGTCTCGCCTGCCACCTCAGCGATGCAGAGCCGGCAGTGGTTCGCGCACAGGCCGCAGGTCTCGGCCCGGATCGGGACTTCGCGGGCCAGGACGGCGTCGAAGCCGCGGAACGCCGTGACCCCAGCCCCCGCCCCGTCCCGGTCGCGCAGAGCGAGGGCTGCGCCAAGGGCACCGGTGAGGTGGCAGTACTCCGAAACGAAGACGGGCTTGCCCAGGCCCTGCTCGAAGGCAGCGACGAGGGCCCGGTTCTTCGCGGTGGCGCCCTGGAAGCAGATCCGCGAACCCATGACCGCGCCCCGGGCCACCTTCTGCAGATAGTTCTCGCGCACGGCGAACAGCGAGGCCGCGAGGATCTCGTCCACCGAGAACCCCAGGCTCAGCAGGTCGTTGATGTCGCGTTCCATGAACACCGCGCACCGGTCGCTCGCGAGCGGCGCACGCACGCCGGCCACGCGCCCCGCGTACGCCGCGAGGTCCACGCCGAGCCGTCCAGCCTGCTCCTCGAGGAAGCTGCCCGTGCCGGCGGCGCAGACCGTGTTCATGTGCGCGAAGGTCACCCGTCCCTCGCGCAGGGTGGTGAACTTGGCATCCTGCCCGCCGATCTCGATGATCGTGTCCACCGAGGGGTCGAGCTCGACGGCCGCCCGGGCGTGGGCCGAGATCTCGTCCAGTACCAGGTCGGCGCCAATGATCCGGCCCACGAACTTCCTGCCGGCGCCCGTGGAGGCGGTACCGAGCACCTGCCACGGGACGGCGGCCCCGGCGGCGACTTCCGCGGCCGCCTCCAGCAGCGCCTGGGCCGCGGTCACCGGCCTCCCCAGGGTGCGGGTGTAGAAGCCGACGATCGGCACGCCGTCGCGACCGGCGAGCACCGCCTTGGTGCTGGTCGAGCCGACATCGATGCCCAGCCAGACCGGGATACGCGCTCCGTCCGCATCCGGAACCGGCTCGCGGAACACCTCGACCTCCACGGGGTGCTGGCGGGAGAACCGGCCCGTGCCGTGCACGAACCGGCGGACGCCGTCGGAGGACGGGTGATCCGCGAGGCCCGGATCCAGGGGTCCGTAGAAGGTGCGCCGCTTCCCGCGCTCTTCGGACAGCAGCGGCCCGATGCCGAGTCCGAGATCGAGGGGCGGGGACTGCCCCGCGGGCGCGTCGAGGAAGTCCAGCGCGGCGCCGATCGCGCCCAGCACGGGGGAAAGGGCGTGCGCCAGCACCGGCACGCCAAACAGGCGCTCGAGGTGCCGGCGCACGGCCTCATTGGCCGCGACGCCGCCCGCGAAGATCACGGGCGCTCGGGGCGGCTCGCCGGCGAGCAGCGTGTCGGCCACGTTGCGGGCGAGGCCGGCGCACAATCCGTCGCAGATCTCCTCGAGCGAGTGGCCGGCCTGCTGGGCATGCACGAGGTCCGTGCGGGCGAACACCGCGCACCGGGTCGAGATCCGCGGGGCATCGCCGGTGTTCGCGAGCGCCGCCTCGGCCAACTCCCGGCTCGACGCGAGGGCGAGCCTCCGGGCCTGCTGATCGAGGAAGCTTCCGGTGCCGGCCGCGCAGGAGGAATTGGATCGGGTGCTCACGTACCCGCCGGCCGCGTCGAAGCGGACCAGCGAGAATCGCTCGCCGCCGATCGAGAGGATCGACCCGACGGCGGGGAAGAGCCGTCGGCAGGCCACGACGAGCGCCACGAGGGGGTCGACGGTCCGGGCAACGGGGAGCAGGCGTTGCCCCGAGCCCGTGATCCCGATCCCCGCCACGCGGCCTGGCGAGAGGTCGGCCACCGCGGCCGCGAGGGTCTCCCGCACCTTCCCCTGGTGCACCCGGTGGCCTGAGGCAAGAACCGCCCCCGATGCGTCGAGCAGGGCGCACGAGACCGAGACGGAGCCAATGTCGACTCCGAGCACGGGCAACGGTTCCATGTTCGGCTCCCGTTCTACCAGAGCCCCTTGGGGAAAGCCAGCACGGTACCGCTATAAGTGCGGATTTGCGGCGAACCGCCACGACACGGCCGGTGAGTCACGACAGGGAGAAGTACACCTCGGCCGCTCCCGGCCGGGGAATCGCTCGCCGGCCCGCCGTCGCTGCTCTCAGCGCCGAAGATCGGCATCACCCTGGCGCGTCCCGCCGGCCCGGATGGCGGCCATCAGCTGGTCGGCTGCCCAGACGAGGTACTCGTGGTCGCCGCCTACCTGCAGCCACTGGCATCCCCGGGCCGCCATGGTGAGCGCGTAATCCGCTGATACGCCCATGCCGGACCCGACGAAGATGCCGGCCTTCCGGGCGGCGGCAATGACCCAGCCGATCGCCTCGACCACGCGGAGGTGTTCGACATCCCCGAACATGCCCAGCGATCCCGAGAGGTCCCAGGGGCCGATCACCACCGAGTCAAGGCCGGGCACCCGCACGATCTCGTCGATGGCCACGAACGCCTCGGCCGTCTCGATCATCACCGCCACGAACACGTCGCGGTTCGCCGCGGCGACGAGCTCCGGCGTCGGCACGCGGGAACCGAACCCACGGGTGCCCGCCGGCGGATAACGGCAGTCCGCGACTGTCTGCCGGACCTCCTCCACCGTCCGCAATTGTGGAACGACGATGCCGTCCGCCCCCAGGTCGAGGACCGGCTTCACGAAGGCGGTCCCGGCGGCCGGCAGGTGCCCGGCCAGCGCCTCGGGGCTGAGCGGGCTGTGCTCGAGGTCGATCCACAGGAAGTCGAACGAGCCGGCGAGCGCGTCGCTCACCAGGGGGTCGCTGAACCCGATGCCGGTGCCGCCCTGGAGCCGGCCGGGCGCCCCGCCCGCACGGAGAATGCTGCTACCAGTTCTCGGCCAGGACCTCGTAGAACGCCTGGGGGTGCTTGCAGGCCGGGCAGATCTTCGGGGGCTCTGTGCCCTCCGCGATGTACCCGCAGTTGATGCAGTGCCACTTGACCGAGGTCTTGCGCTTGAAGACCTCGCCCTTGTCGAGGTTCGCGCCAAGCTTGTTGTACCGGGCCTCGTGGAAGGCCTCGGCCTTCGCGATCTGCTCGAAGGATTGCGCCGCCTCGGCGAATCCCTCGGAGCGCGCGACCTTGGCGAAGTCAGGGTAGATCGTGCCCCACTCGGCCTTCTCGCCCGCCGCGGCGGCCGCGAGGTTGGCCCGGGTGTCCTTGATCGCGCCGGCCGGGTAGGTGGCCGTGATCTCCAGGTCGCCGCCCTCGAGGTGCTTGAAAAACACCTTGGCGTGCTCCTTCTCGTTCATCGCGGTCTCCTCGAAGACCGCCGCGATCTGCTCGAAGCCGGCCTTGCGGGCCTCGCTCGCGAAAAAGGTGTATCGGTTGCGCGCCTGGCTCTCGCCCGCGAACGCCTTCAAGAGGTTCTTTTCGGTCTTCGAGCCCTTGATGGATCCTGCCATTGATTTCTCCTCATCGGTGGCCCAGCATACCGACCGTGCTGCCGGGTTGTCAATCAACACGGTGGGAAGCGCGGAATCCGCGGCCCACGCGCGGGTCCGGCCTCGCCCCGGGGCTGCGGCGATCGCGCAGTCCCCTTCAACGCGAGATGGATCCCCCCTCCTGGTCGATGCCGCTCCCCCCTAGCTCTCGATGCCCCGCCGGGCCGGGACGCCCTTCGCGTAGTAGTGCTTCACCTCGCGCATCTCGGTGACGAGGTCCGCGCGCTCGATCAACCGGGGGTCGGCCCGACGCCCGGTGATGACGATCTCCACCCGGCCTGCTGCGAGGTCCACGACCTCCAGCA
>JAPLSM010000286.1 GCA_026398635.1 Spirochaetota bacterium
TCGAGATGCTCATCAGCTTCGCTCAGCAGCAGGGAAACCCGGGAAGCGTTCGCATGACGCGATATGTTCGTCAGGGCTTCCTGGACGATACGATACATCGCGGTGGCGCTGTTCCCGCCGATCCGTGACTCGGTCACCTGCACCGCCGTCTTCCGTTCCTCCTCCCGGGCGTGCAGGAGATGGGTGGCGAGGTTCCTCATCTTCTGGTGCGTTAACTGTAGATCATCCTCAGCAGCTCGCTGGGCGGTGATGTCCCGGTAGCCGACCTGGATCGCCGGCCGTCCTTCGTACTCGATGCGCACGGAGTGCGTTTCGACCCATCGCTCGCTGCCATCGCGGTGGAAGAACCGGACGCTCTGGGCGGCGGGAGCCTCCCCCCCAGCGAGGCGCCGCGCCAGGTTCCCGAGCACTCGGGCGCGGTCGTCCGGGTGCACGATCGCGGCGACCTGTTCGGCGCTGAGCCTGAGAAACTCCGGTACCGGGTAGCCGCATATCTCGGCGAGCGCCCGGTTGGCGAACACGATCCGCCCGTCCTGGACGATCGAGATGCCATCGATAGTGCAGTCGATGAGCGTGCGAAACGCCTCCTCGCTGCTGCGGAGACGCTCCTCCGCGCGCCGACGGGCCGGGATGTCCAGGAACGTGAGGAGCAGATGCGGCTGGTGCGGTCCCGGGATCAGGACCGTGGAGCTCAGCAGCACGACATCCCGCCGGGTGCCGGCGTGCTCGAGGGTGGCCGCGTACTCTACGTTCTGGTGCACGGCGCCGGTCACCAGCGTATCCTCGAAGGCGAGGCGGATGCGGCACGCTTCGCACCGGGGACCGAATCCGCACCCCCGCTCGTCATCGCGGGCATTGATGCACCCGAAGACTCCGTACACGCGGCCGAGCCGCAACTCCTCCTCGGGCACGCCAGTGAAGTTCGTGAACGCCTGGTTCGCGTAGGGAACGCGCCGTTCACGGTCCAGCGTGCACATCATGATCGGCGAATGATGGTAGATCGATTTCAGAACCACCAGCTCCCGGGTCCGTACCCCGACCTCCCGCTCCAGGGACAACCGGAACAGTTCGTTCAGGCAGGCGGGCAGCGAGGCGCCCCGCATGCGGGCATCCCGGGAGGCAGCCACCAGCGCGGCAATGAAGTAGGCGCCTCCCGCGTATTGCGATGCCCTGCCGATCCACGCGAGCAGGCCGCCCACGTTCTTCGTTAGGAGAAACGAGGCCAGCCCGATCGCCATGAGGAAGAGCGCGTTGGCATGCAGCGCCACGAGGAGCATGGCGCTGAGGATGTAGGAGGCCGCTGCGAAAATCAGGAATACCTGCCGGATGAAGGATGGTCCAGTCCCCTGGACGAAAAAGACGGGCAGTGCGCCGGCGATCGTGAGCCGGGAAACGAGCAGGAGCAGAGCCGCGACGATCCCGTACGCACATCCGCTGGCGATAACAGCCCGGCGACGGCTGAGTCTCCTCGCCGAGGGGATTCCCAGGGCCAGCAGTCCCGCGCTGACCAGGTGGAGGAGGCCCCCGAACAGGCTGCCGAGCCCGAATGCGACCATGCCGCACCCGAGCCACAGGAAGGCGCGGGAGCCCTGCGCTGCATACACCCTGGCAGCCAGGAACGCTATCGCAAACGGCACCGCGGAGAGCAGGACCGTGTTCAACAGGGGATGGAGGAGCGGGGGCTCGAACACGATCCCGGGATCCAAGCTGGTACCCAGGCCCGCAAGCACCAGGAAGGTGATCGGCGAAAGCACGTGCAGGATGTTCGCCAGCGGATTATTTTTCAAATCGCCGCGGAGCCTTTCCGGATCCCGGCTGTGATTCTGCGCGTGCGGTGGCGCTTCCACTCCGGGCGCATCCTACCCTGGCCGTGGCCCGGCTCTCCGTCGGCTGGGGCCCACATCCCGGGTCGGAATGACGGCGGCCGCGTGTCGGTCGCCGTCCTGCGCGGACGAACCCGACCGGGCGCGCGAGGCGGGCGCCCGCTGCCCGTAGCGCCCCGACACGATCCGGCCGTCCTTGCGGTCGAGCCGGAAGGTGACGAAGCTCATCGCCTTGGACACCACGAAAGAGACCCGGCAGATCTCGATGAGGGTGCCCGGGAATACCGTGCCCCGAATCGACACCCGGGCATCCTCGTTGCGGTCCAGTTGCGGTATGATGTCCCGGGCCGCGTCGTTAAGCCGGTGGATGGTCGCCCGGATGCGCTCCGCGAGCGGCGTCAGGGAGGCCGCTGAACCGGGATCCCGCTTCTGCTTCTCCTCGATCTGCCGCAGACGGACGGCCAGCGCGATGTTCTGGTCGCGCAGCCGGGCCAGCCGCCGGTCCACCGTGTAGTCTATGCCGCAGCGGATCTCCGTGCGCGGGGAGCGCGCGGAGCCGATCTGCGCCGTGTTCACCCCGTCCTGCGCCTCGACGACGCTGCCCACCAGGATCCCCCGATCGCCCAGCTCCAGGCTGCCGAGGGTGTGCAGCGACGAGTTCATGACGCTGGTCTGCACCCGGATCGAACCTGCGGCCTCGACCACGCAGTTCTCGATGAACCGGGCCTTGATTCCGCCTCCCGACCGGATGACGGCCTGCCGGCGGCCGATGATCCCCTGCGCGGTCACCAGATCGCCGCCGGTGGTGATCTCGGAGGCATCGATGGATTTCTGGCAGTACAGGGACCGGCCCGCCCTGATGCGGAATCCATCGAGGATCTCCCCGCGGATGATGACGTCGCCGGGAAAGTCGATGTTGCCCACCGAGAAGTCGACATTTCCGGGCACCTCGAGGACCTCCTCCACCCAGAAGGATCCCTCGGCGATCCGCACCACCCCCTGGCAGGCGGCGACCACGGCGCTGCCCTCCCAGCGGGTATTGCGTCCCGGCTTGGGCGAAGCGACCGTCGCCTTGCCATACGCGACGGCGGTGCCCCTGACCGTGGAGCCCATCACCCCCGGGCGCTTCGGCGAGACCCGGGCGAGGATCGTACCCTCCTTCACCGTCACGAACGGTGAAAGCTCCTTGAAATCCACCGGGCCGTCCTCCGGTTCCTCCCGGCGCGGCTCACGAACCTCTTCCACGATCGCGATGCTCGCGCTCACCTCGTCGACCGGCTTCACCCCCCGGGCGGCCACCACGTCGTGCACGGGCACCCGTTCCGTGTTGCACTTCAGCACCGCGTCGCGGATGACCTTTCCGTCGACGCCGGTGATCACGCCCCGCTCCGCCAATTGCTGCAGGACCGCGTCCACATCGATGGGCGACCGCTCCCCCGTGGGCGGATCCAGGTGCATCCGCACACGCATCCCGTCCTCGGCCACGACGATCTCGACGTGACTGTCCGTGGTGGGGGACTGCAGCTCATCCAGCAGCCGCAGTTCCGCCTCCCGAAGGTCGCGCCCTGCCGCGAGCGCGGCCGGGGCGGCCCCCGGCAGCCGGGCGCCTTCCAGCTCTGCCAGCAGGCCGTCGGCGTCCGCGAGCAGCGAATCCAGCACGTGCTCCTCGCACTCCGGCACGCCGTTACTCCTTCAGGAAGTCGAGGATCTTCGCGATCTCGAAGGGCTTGCGGATGATGTCGATGGCCCCGGCGTCGAGGGCCCGACGCACCAGGGGGTCGTTCGGAAACGCCGTGATCACCAGCACCCGGGCGTCGGGCCGGGCCGCGCGGATGGCCTCGGTGATCTCAGCGCCATTGCTGACGGGCATGCGGATGTCGGTGAGAATGAGATCGAAGGGCCGGGCGATGGCGGTGGAGATCCCCTCAGCGGGGTTCGTCGTCGTGATCACCTCGAATCCCATGTCCTCGAAGATGATCTTGATCGCGTCGAGGATCATCTGCTCGTCGTCGACCACCAGCAGGCTTCGCTTCATGCGTTCTTCCCCGGACCGGTCATGGGACTCCATCATCTCACAGATCGCTCCCTATGGTGAAGACGAGGGTGACGGTGACCGACTCCCCTTCGTGCACCTGCGACGGATCGTCGATTGCCAGCCGGTAGCGCAGCAGCGCGCCCGACCCCCCCCGGCCAGTGGTGCAGCTCGGAATGCCGGCGATCATGCCGGTCGGGAGGTCGCCCACCAGGATCTCCCCGGCAGCCCGGCCGCACCCCGCCGGCACGCTGACGGCCCGTACCCTGAGCGAGGTGCCCGCCGGAGCGCGCTCGCCGGCCCGCCACTGCACAGAAATCGTCCTATACGCTCCCGCTGCGTTGGTCGCGGTGTACTGCAGCAGCATCGTACCTTCTCGATCGCCACCGGCCTCCAGCCGCAGGGTGTCGGGGCCGACCAGGGAGACCATGGCAACCTCGAGCACGCTGAACCGTACGGCATGTGCACTCGCCTGCGGGGAGGCATCCGCTGCGGCGGTTGCCGCCGTCATGACCATCACGGCCACGAGCAGTCCCATCAGCCTCAGAATCCCATTTGTCTTCATGGTTCTAGACTTTGCAGGAACCGTGCCAAGCGCCCTGCTATATTTCCTAACAATATAAGGAATTAGAATGTTAGCAGTGGAGAGATCGCCAGGTGAGTGTGCAAAATTGGCCAATGGCCTCTCCGGGCGACCAGAAACGGGCTGCAGTTCCCGGGCACGAAGGGTGCGTATCGCGGCACTTGCATTGCATGGCACGCCGCGTTCTTCACCGTGCCGACTTGACGTCGGGCGCTTGCACGGTATCCTTTGACAACGAGCGACGGATGATCGACCGGGAGGCCTCCCCATGAGCAGCGATCGCGACGCGCGCGCGCGCCGGGTCCTCGTCGTGGACGACGAGGCGATGATGCTCGACATGATCTCGGCAGTGCTCGCCGACTGGGCGGAAGCCAGCAACGTGGAGGTGCTCGTCGCATCATCCGCCGCCGAAGCGCTCGCCGCCTTCGAGCGGCTGGAGGGGGCGGTCGACCTCATTGTTTCAGACCTCATCATGCCGGGGGGCAATGGCAGCGACCTGCTGCTGGAGGTTCGCCGGCGCTGGCCCGAGGTGGCCACGATGATCGTCTCGGGAGCCTCCGACGTCGAGCAGATGCGCCGGGTCACCACCGCGGGGGTCTTCGCCTACCTCGTGAAGCCCTTCGACCCCGCCGTGCTGATCGCCGAGGCCGACAAGGCGCTGGAGATCACGCTCCTGCGCCGGGAAAACCGGCGTCACGAGGAGCGGCTTCGGGGCGAGCTGGCCTGGGCGGGGGAGCTGCAGCGCGCGCTGCTGCTCCCCGGTCTGCCGCCCGACCCGCGATTCGCGCTCTCGGTGGCCTACCTGCCGCTCGCCGAGTTCCAGTGCGGCGGCGACTTCTACGCGGCCCTCGGCGTGTCCGCGGACCGCCGGCAGTTCCTCATCGGCGATGTGGGAGGCCACGGCATCCGCGCCGCCCTGGTCACCGCGCTCCTGAAGGCGCTCGTAGCTCCCAGCCCGGAGTCCGTCCCCCCGTCGCCCGGGGAGCTGCTCGGGCGGCTGAACCGGAGGTTGTGCGAGACCCTGAAAGATACCCCCGAACTGCTGGTGACCTTCCTCGCCTGCGAGGTGGACGCCTCCTCCCGCACGCTGGTGTACTCGGGCGCCGGGCACCTCCCCCTGTACGTGCTGCGGGGCGACGAGGCGCTGGCCTTCCCCTCGGGGGGAATGGGACTCGGCTTCGACCCTGCCGCCCGGTTCGAGGAGCGGACCGTAGCCCTCGAGCCGGCGGACCGGCTCGTGCTGTACACCGACGGGGTGCGGGAGGGGGTGCCCGGCGAGCCGACCGAGGCCGAGCGCGCCTTCTCCCGGCTGCTGCTCGCCAGCCGGCGGGAGACGGAGTTCGCCCCCGCGGTCATCGCATGGGCGAAGCGGCTCGCCGGCCGGGACGCCTTCGCCGACGACGCGACCGTGCTCGGGGTGACGATCGGCTGAGGATTCAGGGCGCTGCCGGCAGGTACACCAAGAACACGCTGCCCCGGCCCGGCTCGCTCTCGCACCAGAGGGAGCCGCCGCATTCCTTGACGATGCC
>JAPLSM010000303.1 GCA_026398635.1 Spirochaetota bacterium
GACCGCCTTCGCCTGGGCCTTCGTGGTGATCTTCGCCACCAGCGGGTGCTCCGGCGAGAGGACCATGTAGGTGGCGCCGAACAGGGTGTCGGGCCGGGTCGTGTAGACCGCTATCTCGCCGGCGCCCCCGTCCAGCTTGAACACCACGTTGGCGCCTTCGCTGCGGCCGATCCAGTTGCGCTGCATCAGCTTCAGCGAGTCGGACCATTGCAGCTTGTCCAGATCCGCGAGCAGGCGCTCGGCGTAGGCGGTTATCCGTAATATCCACTGGCGGATGGCCCGTCGGGTGACCGGCGTACCGCACCGGTCGCACTGCCCGTCCTTCACCTCCTCGTTGGCGAGGCCGGTGAGGCATGACGGGCACCAGTTGATGGGCGCCTCGTCCTCGTAGGCGAGGCCCTTCTCCCACAGTTTTAGGAAGATCCACTGGGTCCACCGGTAGTACTCGGGCAGGTGGGTGGAGATGGCCCGGTCCCAGTCGTAGGAGAAGCCGAAGCTCTTGATCTGCTTCGTGAAGCGCTCGATGTTCGCCTCGGTCGAGATCCGGGGGTGGATGCCGGTCTTGATGGCGTAGTTCTCGGCAGGGAGACCGAAGGAGTCGAAGCCCATGGGGTGCAGGACCGTGTATCCCTGCATGCGGAGGTAGCGGCAGTAGATGTCGGTGGCGATGTAGCCCTCGGGGTGGCCGACGTGCAGGCCCGCGGCCGAGGGGTAGGGGAACATGTCGAGCACGTACGCGCGCCGCTCGCACGGCACGGATGGGTCCTCGACCGCCTTGAAGGTCTTGTGCTGGTCCCAGTACCCCTGCCACTTGCGCTCGATGTCCGCGTGGGGATAGCCGCTCATGGCGGGCATGATACGGATGCCCGCCACGAGGGTCAAGGAACCGGAGGATCCCGCGACGGGGTTCAGCGGCCCGGCGTCAGGTTTTACGCGCCTTCGCCGGCGTGCGTCGAGTACGCCACCACCGCACGAGCCGGATGATGCCCCAGGCAGCCAGGCCCGCGATCACGGCGAGCGGGATCAGCACCACGAGCGACTGCAGGATGAAGAACAGCGCCTGCACGAGCCACCGGGCCGCGACCACGAAGCCGTTCCCGATCATGGCCCAGTTGATGAACGGCTCCGCCGCGGGCTTCTCGTCCGTGTAGAGGCTCACGTTTACCGTTGCGAGGCCGGCCATGTTCTGGAGGTACTTCATCCGGCCCTTGATCTGGTTCACCTCGCTGCCCACGCGCTCCAGCTCCTGCTCGACTTCGATCGCGTCGGTCACCTTCACGGCCTTCTCCAGCAGCTGGAACAGCCGGTCCCTGACCTCGGTCAGGTTCTCCAGGCGAGCATCGAGGTCGTAGTATTCCTCGGTGACGTCCTCGCCCGAGATGCTTTTCGCGTCGACCGCGCCGAGCGCCTCGAGGCTTCGGATGAGCGGGAGGAACCCCTCGGGCGGCACCCTGATGGTGAGGTCGGCTCTCTCGCCGCCCTCGGCGTACTGGCTGCTGGACTGCACGTAGCCGCCGCTGGCCTCGGCGAGCTGGATGGCCCGGGTGTTGGCGCCCGGCACGTCCTTCACCCGCACCGACAGGCCGGCGGTCTTGATGACCATGCGCGCGGAGGGAAGGGTGGTCGGAGCATTCTGGGCAACCGAGCCGCTGGCATCCGCCTTGTCCGCTGAGTAGTCGGCCTCGCTCGATGGCGCCGGCGCCTCGCGCATTACCCCCCCCGCAAAGGTCGACTTCTTCTCTCGCGCGGCAGCTCCGCAGCCGGCCAGGACCAGGCTCGCCAGCAGGACGAGGGAAACCGCACGCAGCCACTTCATGGTGTCCTCCCGCGAAGAGTATAGCACGCGCCGACGCCGCCGGTACGCGCGAAACGGGGTTTGACAGATCTTTTACGGCACATCACCCCGTCCGGTCGGGAGCTTTTCATTTCCTCCATCTTGGTCTCTACTCGATCCGGAACTTCCATGCGACATGACCTCCTGGCCACCGCCACGTTCGGTCTCGAATCCCTCGTTGCCGACGAGCTTTCCGGTCTGGGTTTCGAGCAGCGCGACGTTGAGAACGGCCACGTGCGGTTCGCCGGGGACACCGGTGACATCGCCCGGTGCAGCCTCCGTCTGCGGACAGCGGACCGCGTCTTCGTCGTTCTCGCGGAATTCCCGGCCCCTGAATTCGATGCCCTGTTCGAGGGCGTGCGCGGGATCGACTGGCGAAACCTCGCGCCGCGCGATGCCGCGATCACCGTGAATGCCCGGTCGGCGAAGTCGCGTCTCGCGTCCGTTCCTGCCATCCAATCGGTCGCCAAGAAGGCGATCGTGGCTTCGATGACCGGCGGCCGACCGGGTGCGCGGATCCCCGAGACCGGGCCTGGCATTGATGCGGAGATCTGGCTGTCCGCGGACCGGGCCACGGTGCTGCTCGACGCCACGGGCGAGGGCCTGCACCGGCGCGGATACCGGGTCGGTACGGGCGAGGCGCCGCTTCGCGAGAACCTCGCCGCTGCGATGGTGCGCTTCAGCCGTTGGCAGCCCGGCCGGCCGTTCGCCGACCCGCTCTGCGGCTCGGGAACCATTGCGATCGAGGCAGCGCTGATCGGCCGCAACATCGCACCCGGCATCAACCGGTCGTTCGCAGCCGAGTCCTGGCCGTTCGTGCCGGGTGATGCGTGGACCCGCGCTCGCGAGGAGGCCCGGGCCGCCGAACGGCGCAACGCGCCGCTGGACATCGCGGCCTCGGACCGCGACGGCAGGGTGCTCGACCTTGCGCGCACGAATGCCGCGAAGGCGGGCGTTGCAGACGCGATCCGGTTCGAGCGCCGTGACCTCGAAGCGTTCGAGCCATCGGGGGAACATGGGTGCATCGTCACCAACCCGCCCTACGGCGAGCGGCTCGGCGATGTCCGCGAAGCGGAGCGTGTCTACCAGGCCATGGGACGACTGTACCGGCGGCTGGACACCTGGTCGCTGTTCGCGCTGAGCGCGCATCCGGAGTTCCCACGGTTCTTCGGGGTCCGGACCTCCCGCAATCGTAAACTGTACAATGGAAACATCCGGTGCTGGCTGTACCAGTACTTCGGGCCGCTGCCGCCATCCGTGGCTCCGCGGCCCTCGGCCATCCATGGCCAGGGGCCGCTGCCTCCGAGAGAAAACACCGCCTAAACGCTGCTCGTCTGCAACCGGGCCGCGTCCACGATCGTGACCACGCCCCGCCCGACCTTCACCAGCCCGTCGTCCTGCAGCCGCTGCAGGTGCCGGTTCACGGTCTCCCGGGTCGCACCGATCGCCTCGGCGATCTCCTCCTGCGTGCACGCCACCTCCCCGGCCTGGCCGGTATCGCCCGACGCGTGCTCGAGGAGGAAGTGCACGAGCCGGTCGAGCGGCTGCACCAGCTCGAACCGGGCGTGCATGGTGTAGTAGCGCTTCGCCATCTCGTGCAGCAGGAACGTTCGCATGCCCGCGAGCTCCAGGAGACGGCCGATCCCGGTCCGGCTGAAGGCCGCGAGCGTGCAATGCTCCTCGGCCACGAGGTCCGAGAGGTACGGGCTGTTGAGCAGAAGCTCCGCGAGGCCGAGCCAGTCCCCCGGCGTGGAGCGCCCGAGCTCGACGGTCGTCTCGTCGGACCGGTACATGACCCCCCTCACCCGGCCCGATACGAGCAGCCAGCAGCGTTCCGCCCGGTCACCCTGGCAGCAGATCGCCCGGCCGGTGCGCAGGGACACCTCCGCCGCTTCGCGGAGCGCCGCGCGCCTCTCCTGCGGCTCCAGCCGGTCGAAGGGCGCCATGCGGGCGAGGCTCTCGGTCAGGCTCACCCAAGCACCCCCATGAGCGGCTCGAGGGTGAGGTACGGGTACACGATCACCATCGCGGGCTTCCCGTCGGCGCCATTGAACGCCACGATGACGACCATGTCCTGGGGGGGTATCCATGGCTTCTCGGCGAACGGGTCGTCTGCCGGGATGGGCCGGAGGTTCAGGTCCACGAGGTTCTTCCACCCGCCCCGCAGACAGGAGAGGAGGGCCTCCCCGCCTTCGGCCTGCCCGAGAGCCGCCTGCACCGGGGTGCCGTCCCGGTGGTAGATCAGCACGGGCTGGCGGTTGACGTAGTCGCGGATGTTCCCCAGCTCATCGATGAACTTCCGGACATTCGGCGCGACCGGATGAGCCGTTCCTTCCTCCTCCAGCAGCGCGGTGCCATGAACCGCGAAGCGTCCCTCCGCCGCGGTCCGGGAGTCCAACCTGCTCCGGCCCAGGTTCTCGGCCGCGAACAGGCTGAACCGGCCGGTCTTCACCATCTCCTGCAGGGCTTCCTCGAAGGTGCACTGGTCGACGGTGGCGGGGTACGGGTTGGCGGACAGGCCGGCTGCCATCGCGGGCAGCCGGATCCGGAGATTGCGCAGGAACAGGCAATGGGTGTCAAGGATGTTGTCGATGGCGATCTTCGTGAACTTGTCGGGACGCTTGAAATTGTAGTCCTTCACCTTCCGGCGGGTGTTCGGATCCAGGAGGAAACCCGAGGCTCTGATGTCCGTTTCCGCGAACGGACGGGCCAGCACCTGAGTGATGCGGATGCCCATGTCCTCCTCGATCACCACCACGATACCCCGGGCGAGCGGGATGCCCGCGGTCCACAGCTCGGCATCCGCGGACTCGGACCAGGGTTTCCCGAGGCTGATGATGGTGTTCCTGCCGACTCCCCGCAGCTCGGCGGGGGAAACCCGGATCGAGCCGAGCACGACCTCCGTGGGCAGCAGCTCGGTGAGGTCGTCCCGGGTGCCCGGCACGGCCACGACCTCCCCGAGCGGCTCGGTGCCCGTCACCCGGACCCCGAACATGTCGCCGATGACCACCACCTCGCACGGCCCCATCTCGCACCCGTTGAACCGCAGGGTGGACGGCCGTCCCGCGAGGTGTCCCGTGCGCACCACGTCGCCGGCCTTCAGCGAGCCCGCCTCGAACGAGGAGAGCCAGCCCTCACCGATGCCGACGCTCAGCACAGCCTTTGCATGAAAGAAATCGCTCATGTCGAACCTCCTGCTCCGTTCTTCATGGCGAATGTACCCCCGAAGAATCCTCCGCTCCATCACGCGCGTCTGTGAGCCGGGTCACACCCGTTTCCTCATCCGGCAGACGAAGAAACCCTCGTGGTCGCGATCGGGCAGGATCCGAACGGCCCGGTCGATGCCCCGCAGGCCGGGCAGCGCGCCGGGCATCCGAACGGGGATCGGCTCGACCGAGAGCGCAAAACCGTCGATCGCACCCTCGATGATCGCCTCGTTTTCCTGGTCGTTCAGCGTGCACGTCGAGTAGACCAGCGTGCCGCCGGGCTTCAGCGCCCGAATGCCGCTCGCGAGCAGGCGGCGCTGCAGACGGGCGCTCTCGGTCACCGTTCGGCGCGACCACGACCGCCAGGTGCCGGGCTCCGCCGCCGTGAACCGTCCCTCGCCGCTGCACGGCGCGTCGATGAGCACCCGGTCGAACGCGTCGGGCATCGCCGCGCCGAGCTTCTCACCCCAGTCCCTTCGCACCTCAACGATCGAGCAACCCTGAAGACGCACGTTGTACGCCAGGCGCTCGGCTCGCACGGCGTTGGGCTCGTTGGCGACGATGGACCCCCGGTTCCCCATGAGTGCGGCTACCTGGGTGGTCTTGCTGCCGGGAGCGGCAGCGACATCCAGCACCCGCTCGCCGGGCTTCGGCGCGAGTGCGAGGGCGGGCACCATGCTGGAGAGGCCCTGCACGTAGATTCGGCCGTCGGCGTAGAAGTCCCAGCGCCCGACGTCGCGCTCGTCGAGCTCCGCGAGCACGAACGCGTCCGCGTACCAGGAAGGGCGCCGGTACTTGATGTGCCTGCCGTGGAGGAAGCGGATGATGTCCGCGCTGCCGGCCTTCAGCGTGTTTGCCCGGAACGTGGTGCTCCGCCGCTCTCCCATGCCCTTGAGGATCCGTTCGGCCACGGCCTGCGGGAACAGGCCGTACAGGCCTTCGATGAACTCGGCGGGCAGCCTCCTCCTCATCTCGCCGACGGACGCGGTGCGCAACCCGGCCAACCTCCCAGGGTCATCGTACACTCCGAAGTGCGCGTGCGCAAACACGCCGCCCGGCAGCCGTGCCGAACAGCCCCTCTCGCCTTCGCGCGCCAGAGGTGCGCTAGGGCTGTCGGGGTCGCCCTGGCGGCTCTCGCTACGTGCTTCGTACGTAGCTGACTTGACGCGGGGAAGCCGCGTGCCTACATTCGGCCGCGGTATCTCTCATGCTCGGTTACCTACGCAACGCCGCGGCATGGATCGGAGAGCGCGTGCGGCCCTCACGGGCCGTTGGCAAGCTCGCCCGGTTGGCGCTGTCCGCCTTCATCCTTGGCCACGTGATTTTCCTCGCCGTCGTGCTCCTCTCGAGCCTTGTCCTCCTGAAAGCCAACCCCCGGCACACCGCGCTCATGCTCTGGCGCCGGGTCACGGCGGGTGTGCACTCACCCGCCATCCGGTTCACCCCGCTGCGGGAGATCCCGCGTCCTGCCAGGGACATGGTGGTGCGGCTCGAGGACTGGCACTTCTGGACCCACCCGGGCATACACCTTGGTTCCATTCGCGACGCGTATCTCATCAACCGCAACATCGGCTACGCGCTCTACGGCGGCAGCACCATCACCCAGCAGCTGGCCCGCAACCTCTTCCTCACCCCACGGAAAACCTATTTTCGAAAGTACCTCGAGGCGATC
>JAPLSM010000475.1 GCA_026398635.1 Spirochaetota bacterium
CCGTCCTCGCCGTAGGGCTGCGCGTCCCCGTGGTTCTCGGTCGAGGCGAACGGGATGAGGATGATGTCGTTCACCTTCAGGCGTTCCTCGACGTCCTTCTTCGTCATCGTCTGGTAATAGATCTTCGAGGGCTTCTCCATGTGCCCGCCGCCCGGCGGGAACTTCCAGGTGATCTTCTCGGCCATTGCTTCCTCCTGTGTTATTTCTGAACCCGGTGCGTGGGCAGCTGCGGCGCGTAGATCCACACGAACTTCAGGACCTCGGAGCCGGTGTTCACGATCTTGTGCTTTCCCCCCGGGGGGTTGTAGACGCAGATGCCCGGACCGAGAGGGATCTCCTCGTCCTCCGTGACGAACACCCCCTTGCCGGAGAGGAAGAACATCACCTCCTCCTCGGTGTCGTGCTTGTGCTCCGGTACCATGCCGCCCGGATCGGTCTCGTTCACGCCCATGGCGAGGTTCTTCGACCCCACCGTCTTCTCCGAGACGAGTATCCAGGAGGTGCGCGGCGGATCCCGCCGCTCTCCGGGCACGTTCTTGATGTCGACCACCTTCACCTTCGACATGGTTCCTCCTTGTATTCGATGTTCCGGATCAGGATTACCGGATCAAGATTCCGCCGTTGATATCCAGGGTGACGCCCGTGATCCAGTCCGACTGGTCCGACGCCAGGAACAGGACGGCCTGCGCCACATCCTCCGGCAGCCCGTCCTTGTTCACCGCCCGGCCGACGTTCCAGGTCTTGAACACCTCGGGCCCCACCTGCTTGGTCAGTTCGGTCAGGATCGGACCCGGGGCGACCGCGTTGACGTAGACGCCGGCCGGCCCGGCCTCGCGGGCCAAAGTCTGGGTCAGGGCGATGACCCCGGCCTTGGAGGCCGCGTAGTTCACCCCGACCCCGGGGCGCCCGGTGCGCCCGCCGAGGGACGCCATGTTGACGATCTTGCCCCTGCCCTGCTTCTTCATCACCGGGACCACCGCCCTGCAGGCGAGGAAGGTCCCGGTCAGGTTCACTCGAACGACGCTCTCGAAGGCCTCGAGGCTCATCTTCTCGATCGGCGAATGCTTGATGATACCGGCGCAGTTCACCAGCACGTCGATGCGCCCGAAGTGCTCGACCGCCTGGTCCACCGCGGCCTGGACACCCGCCTCGGAGGTCACGTCGACCTTCAGGCCGAGGACCCTGCTCCGCGACGCATCGAGGCTGCCGGCGAACTTCTCGACCGCCTCGCCGTTGAGATCGCAGAGCGCCAGCCGGTAGCCGGCCTCGTGGAATTTGCGGGCGATCGCCTCGCCGATGCCGCGGGCGGCACCGGTGATCATGCACACCTTGTCGTTCAAAATATGTCCTCCGGCAATTTGATTTCCCAGATGTGCCGCATTTCTTCCCGATCCACATCGAACACGGTGTTGTGCGGCGGCAGGGGCTCGCGGCGCATGAACTCCGGCACGTCGCACATCGCCTCCGTGACCCCCGCCCGGGTGTTGTACTCCTGCTCGGCGCGCAGGCACTCGAGCCCCATGGCCCGCACGTCCCGGTACGTCCACTGCCACCCGTAGCGCGTATTGAGGAGGCGCGCCGACAGCGGGGGGTCCTTGACGAAGGCCGGGCGGATGAAGAGGCAGACCCCGAGGCTGTCCAGGATCGCTCCGCGGATCTGCAACCGGAGGGAGGTTTCCACCTGCCCGGTGCGGCCCTGCGGGTCGACCGTCTTCGCCGTCTCCAGGGCATTGCCGGCGGTGTGGTCCGCTCCCATGGGGCCCATCGCGTAGGTCACCCCGATGCCTTTCAGCGACCGCGGGTCGTACGCGGGAATCGCCTGGCCCTTGATGGCGGGGATCCGACGTACGCCGAGCACCCGGCCCGTGGTGACCACCCCGCTGCCGATGATCCGGCCCATGGGGGTTCCGGCGCCCACCTGCCGCAGGAGGTCCTTCGCGCCCTCGGCGTCGCCGAAGGCCAGGACGCCGGCCTCCATGGCCACGCCGATGGCGGCGCCTGCCTCGATGGAGTCGATGCCCACTTGGTTAGAGAGGTCGTTCAGCTCGGCCACGGCGTCGACGTCGCCGATGCAGCAGTTCGACCCGAGCAGTCCGAGGTTCTCGTACTGCAGCGAGGCCACCGTGGTCTTGCCCGAAGGATCCGCGAAAACGTTGGAGCAGGCGATCGTGCATCCCTGCACGCAGGGCAGCCCCCGGCGCCCTTCGCCGCCTCGCTTGTCGATCAGCTCGGCGATCATCTCCCCCGAGATCGCCTCGGCGTGCTCGAACCTGCCCTCTCGGAAGTTGCGCGTGGGAAGTATTCCCAGCGCGTTGCACAGCATCAGCACAGCGGGTGTGCCCAGGTTGTGCCGGTTGTCGGTTTTCGGGTCGGCCTTCAGGATGGCGCCGAGATCCCGGGCCGCGGCCGACAGCGCCTTCCGGTCGAACGGCTCCTCGGGCCGCGCACCGGTGTCATCGAACACGACCGCCTTCACGCCCTTCGACCCCATGACGGCGCCGAGGCCGCCGCGCCCGGCGACACGCAGCTGCACGCCGGTGTCGTCGGTCGTGGCCAGGATCGCGGCGGTGAGGCGCATCTCCCCCGCGGGACCGATGCACAGGGCGCCGACCTGTTCACCGAAACGCTCCCGCAGCGGCGACAATGTCGCCCGGGTGTTCTGCCCTGCCAGCTCGGGAGCATCCAGCAGCTCCGCCCGGTCCTTGCCGATCACGAGGACCCGGCACCGCGGGTCGTCCGGCGCGTCCTCGAGGATGACGGCCTTCATCCCGAGCCTGGCCATCTTCCGGCCGGCAGCTCCTCCGACGTTCGCTTCCTTGGCACCCCCGGTCAGCGGACTCTTGCCCCCGATCGAAAGGCGTCCGGCCGTCGACACCGGCGTGTCGGCGAGCAGGCCCGAGGCGATGATCAGCGGGTTCCCGCGGCCCAGGGGATCGCACGCGGGATCGGTTTTTCCGAGAAGGTGGTGGGCGATGAAGGACCGACCGCCCCACGCGAGCTCCTCTTCGGTGCACGTCGAGGTGCGGATGTCCCCCGTGCGCGTGTTCACCGTGAGGATCGTGTTCACGCGGGGACCTCCCCGTCCTTCATGCGCATCGGCAGGCCGGACTTTTCGAGGAGCTTGTCGAGGGATTGGCAGACCGGCGCATCCACCTCGATGCCCCGCTCCGCGCTGGTGCGCTCGCGCTCGGCTTCGATCTCGCCGGGAAGGTAGATCCTGCCGGTATCGCGCGCCTTCGCCGAGCCGCGAATCGCGCGGCCGTACTCCCCGACGAGCGAGCGGAACGCGTCGAGCGGCATGAACCGGGCGATGTCGATCGCGAGGGTCGTGACGCCGACCCCGGTCGGGCCTTCGGGCTTGTGGAAGGTCTTCACGTCACGGCTGTACTTCGAACCGGCGAGCAGCCCGCTGATCAAGTCGATGAACAGGGCCATCCCGTAGCCCTTGGGCCCGCCGATGGGGAGCAGCGTTCCCCCCATCGCCGCCTGCGGGTCGTCGGTGGGGCTTCCGGCCGCGTCGAGGGCCCAGCCGAGGGGGATGCGCTCCTTCAGCCGCAGCGCCCGGCGGATCTTCCCGCGCGCGGCGATCGAGGTGGACATGTCCAGCACCACGGGCGTCCCGTCGCTGCCGGGGGCGGCTACCGAGAACGGGTTGGTGCCGAAGAACGGCTCGGCCCCGCCCCAGGGCGCCATGGAGGCGGCGCCGTTGCACATGCAGACGCCGACCAGCCCCTCGTTGGCTGCCATCAGGGTGTAGTACGCGAGCAGGCCGATGTGGTTGGTGTTGCGGATCAGCGAGAGGCCGATGCCGAACCGGCGGGCCTTGTCGATCGAGGATCGCATGCCCTGCGTCGCCGCGGTCTGTCCCAGCCCGTTGCCGCCGTCGAGATGCGTCACCGCGTCGGCGTCGCTGATCACCGTGACCTTGGTGGGGATGATCACCTGCCCGTGCTCGATCCGGTCCGCGAGCAGGGGCAGGAAATTCACGCCGTGCGTGGCGATGCCGCGCTTCTCGGCCATGACGAGGTTGTCCGCCACGGTCTTCGCTTCGCGGGCGTCGACGCCCATGGCCTTCAGCAGCGCGACCGTGACGTCCGACAGGTGCTTGGCGGAGACTCTCACTTCTCGGCCTCCACCATGCCGAGCGAGCGGAGGACCGGCTCGAGCTTGTTGAGCTCGATGCTGCTCGTCCCTGCGGCGAGCGCTGCGGACTTCTCTTTCTCGTTGTCCACCCGCTTGCGGGAGGCGGCGAGCACCTTCTCGAGGTCCTTCTGCGCGACGATCACGATCCCGTCGTCGTCGCCCAGCACCAGGTCTCCCGGGTTGACGGTCACCTCGCCGAAGAAGATCGGGAGGTTGACGCTGCCCAGGACGCCCTTGGTGGTGCCGCGCATGCAGGTCCCCCGAGAGAACACGGGGAAACCCATGCTGACCATCTCCTCGCTGTCGCGCACGCAGCCGTCGATGGCAAGGCCGCCGAGCCTGCGCGCCATGGCCGAGGTGGCCATCAGCCCTCCCCAGTAGCCCGCGTCCGGGTACCCGCCGGTGGAGGCGACGAGGACGTCGCCCGGCTGGGCGATCTGCAGCGCCTTGTGCAGCAGCAGGTTGTC
>JAPLSM010000283.1 GCA_026398635.1 Spirochaetota bacterium
CGCTCGGCCGAGGCGTAGTCGTGCTCCGCGTCGAACACCCGGGTGGCGAACTGCGCGAACCGATCAACGTCGTGGCGCATCACGTGCGTCATCCATGCCGGGAAGAGCACCGCGAGACCCGCGCCGTGGGCCACGTCGTAGATGCCGCTCACCTCGTGCTCGATCATGTGCGTGGCCCAGTCGCCGATGCGGCCCGTGGAGAGCAGGTCGTTGTGCGCCACGGTGCCCGCCCACATGATCTCGGCCCGGGCATCGTAGTCGTCGGGACGCGCAAGGGCGATGGGCACATTGCGGATGATGGTGCGGAGCACCGCTTCGCAGAGCCGATCGGTGAGGTCCACCGCCTTCACGCGGGTGAAGTAGCGCTCCATGACGTGGGCCATGATGTCCGCCGCGCCGCAGGCGGTCTGGTAGGCCGGCAGGGTGACGGTGAGGAGGGGGTCCATGATCGCGAACCGGGGCCGCAGGCACTCGGCGCCCGCGTCCTTCTTGTACCAGCCCTCCTCGTTGGTGATGACCGACCCGTTGCTCGATTCGCTGCCGGCCGCGGGGATGGTGAGCACCACGCCCACGGGCAGCGCTTCCTTGACCTCGGCCTTCCGGGTGTAGAAGTCCCACACGTCACCGGCGTACGGCACCCCGATGGCGATCGCCTTGGCCGAGTCGATGACGCTGCCGCCGCCGACCGCGAGGATGGCCTCCAGACGCCGCTTCCGGCACAGGCCGATGCCTTCCTTGACGAGGGAGAGCCGGGGGTTGGGCACCACGCCGCCCAGCTCCTCGAAGGCGACACCCGCTTCCCTGAGACGCGCGCGCGCCCGGTCGAGCAGGCCCGACGCCTTGATGCTCTTCCCGCCGTAATGCAGAAGCACGTGCTTCGCCACGGCAGCGGTCTCCCGGCCGACCGCCTCCTCGGTGCCTTTTCCGAAGACGATCCGGGTCGCGTTCTGGAAGACGAAGTTCTCCATGCCTACCTCCCCAGGAACCAGTCGAGATCGAAGGGCAGGGGGTCCTCGATCCAGAACCCCTCGGCGTACGCGGCGCCCATTGCCGCACCGTACCCCTGCCGGTGCGCCCGCAGGCGCTCCATGATCGTGCCGCCGCGCAGCTGCATCTGGGACTCGTGGCACCGGGCAATGCTCTCCCACTCGTCCATGTGGGCGGTGACGTCGTGGTAGAACGTGGGCCGCATCGTGCGCGGCACCATGTAGTAGAGCAGGTGCGCGGCGTCCCACGGCTCGCCCGCGAGGCCGGCGAGGCCCGCGAACTTCGCGAACCGGGCCGCGGCACGCACGATGGCGCCCGTGGCCGTGTGGTCGGGGTGGGCAAGGCCGTCGTGGTGGGAAGCGGGATTCGTGTGGTAGGGCGCGAAGAGGAGCCGGGGCCGGTGCTTCCGGATGACCGCTGCCGCCTTCATCCGGCTCTCGACCGTGTCCGCCACCCGGCAGTCCTCGAAGTCGAGCACCTCGATGGCGGCCCCGAGCTTCGCGGCGGCCGCGCGCATCTCGCGCTCGCGCTGCTCGGGGGTGCCGAAGGTTCCGGCCTCGCCCCGGGTCAGCACGCAGAGGGCCACGGCGGCGCCCGAGCGCGCGAACTTCACGAGACTCGCGCCCATGCCGAACTCCGCGTCGTCGGGGTGGGCGCCGAACACCAGCACGTCGGCCATGGGGCGAGGATAGGCGGCCTGCCGGGTGCCGGTCAAGCATGGGCGGCCTTTCGGACATCCTGCTCACGGCATGCGCCGTGAGCAGGCCGCCCTTGGACATCTTGTCCTTGACACCCCCCGGGGCCCGGTCCTAAGCTGGCCGGGAAGCGCGATGGATCCCCGATTGATCGCCGACAACAAGCTCTTCGCGGGCATCGACGCCAGGCGGGTCGCGGAGGCGGCCCGGGCGGCCGAGCCCGTCGCGTTCGCTCCCGGCGAGCGGCTGTGGGGCGAAGGCGATCCCTCCCGCGGCGTGCTCCTGGTGCTGGACGGCGAGCTCGCGGTGACGCAGCGGTCCGCCTCGGGGGCGGTCGTGGAGATCGCGCGCCCCAGCCCGGGGGATTTCATCGGCGCGACCTCCGCGGTGCTCGGCACCGACATCCATTCCGGCACCGTGACCGCGGCCACGGCCGTGCGTGCCTGCCTGATCCCACACGACCGGTTCGCGGCGCTCACCGCCACCGAGCCCGGCCTGGTCACCAATGCCGTGACGAACATCGTCGCCTCGCTGCGCCGGGCGAACGCCAGCCTGCTCGAGGCAGCCGAGCGCGACCGCAGCGAGCTCGAGCGCCGGGTTTCCGAGCGAACCGCGGCCCTGGAGCGCATGAACCGGCGCGTGCGGCGGGAGCTGGAGATCGCGCAGCGCATCCAGCGGAACCTCCTGCCCGAGCGGCGGCGGGAGTTCCCCGGCGTGACCGCCAGCGCCGAGTACCTGCCCTGCGACGAGCTCGGCGGCGACATC
>JAPLSM010000158.1 GCA_026398635.1 Spirochaetota bacterium
AGCGCTACGCTTACGACCGTCCACGCGATGCGCTCCCGGGTGAAGAACGATCTCATCTCGGATACCCCCGAATCCTTTCCCATGAATGTACCGCCGTGGCCGGGATTGTCAACGATGGCCCCCCCGGCTACACTCCCCGTGCCCCATGGAACGCAAGCTGCTGCTGCGCATCGCGGGTCCCGCATGGGAGCTCGCGCGGTACTTCCTGTTCCTCGTGTTCCTCGCGTTCGCCTCCTCGTCGGCGGGCAATGCCGACATGCTTTCGGCGCCCTGGTTGCTCGCCGTCGGCGCGAGCGGCCTGGTCATGCCCGCGGCGTTCGTCATGTTCGCGCTCGCCCCCGGCCGCTACCCCGGCTACCTCCCCCTGCTGCGGCTCGGCAAGGGGCTCGAGCTGGCTTCACTGGCGCTGCTGTTCGGCGGGGCTGCTCCGCGTGCGGACGGGCACGGGCACGACGGGCTCCCCGTGAGCGCCCGCCGGACCTCCCTCGCCGCGGCGGTCCTCCTGTGCGCCGCGGCGTTCCGAGGATTCGCAGCGGAGGATCCGCTGGTGTTCTCGGCCACGGGCTGGGATTTCGGGACCGTCGACCGGGACGCGAGACCCGAGACCACGCTGACGGTCCGGAACCAGTCGGCGGATCGGGTCACGGTGTCGGTCATACCCGCCTGCGACTGTCTCGCCGTCGAGCCGATGCGCCGCAGCATCAACCCGGGAGCGACGGCCGCCTTCCGGCTCTCGTTCGACCCCGCGGACGAGGAGGGCGCGGTCACGCGCGACTTCGTCATCGCAACCGACGTCCCCGGTCGCGCGAAGCTGCTGTTCACCGTGACCGGCACGGTCGAGGGCGGCTCGGCCGCGGCAGCCGTTGGGAAGGTCGCCGGATCGCCGCCGGCAGGGGGGGGGAAACCGGAAGTCCCCGGACGGGACGGCAGCATCCTTCTCACCTACTTCTACACCCCCGGCTGCGCGAGGTGCGAACGGTTCCTCTCCGAGGAGGTGCCGCGGCTGGCCCGCGAGCTGGGGGTCGCGATCGATGTCGTGCGCCGCGACGCGCTGGCTGCCGAGGGGTACGAGGAGTACGCGCGGGTTGCCGGGTCGCTCGGAACGACCGTGCGCGCGTTTCCGGGACTCCTCGTCGGCCGGCAGGTGCTGCTGCAGGGTGAGGAGGAGATCCGCGCCCGGCTCGCGTCCGTGCTCGCGGGTGCCGGGGAGCCGGCGGTCCAGGCAGCGGCGGTGCCCGCGACGGGTACGGCTGCCCCCGACGTGGCTCCTCCGCCGGCTGCAGCGCTTTCGGTGCTGCCCGTGCTGGCCGGCGGACTGCTCGACGGCGTCAACCCTTGCGCGTTCACCACGCTCATCTTCCTCCTCGCCTCCCTCGCGCTGGCCGGTCGTAGACGCTCGGAGGTGCTGCTGATCGGCGGCCTTTTCACCCTCGCCGTCTTCGCGACGTACTTCGCGGTCGGCCTGGGGTTGTTCGCGGCCCTCCGGGCGGCTGTCTCGTTTCCGCTGGTGTCGCGGGTCATCCGGTGGGTGCTCGTGGCCGTGCTCGCGGTCTTCGCGGGCTTAAGCGCTCGGGATGCCGTACTCGCCTCCCGGGGCAGGGCGACCGACATGGCGCTGCAGCTGCCCGGCTTCCTCAAGCGGCGCATCCACGCGAGCATCCGCACCCGCGTGCGCTCGACCGCCCTTGCAGCGAGCGCGCTCGGTCTCGGCTTCCTGGTGTCGGTGTTCGAGTTCGCCTGCACCGGGCAGGTGTACCTGCCCACCCTCGCGTACCTGTCGCGCTTCGGCGATGCGCGCGCCGTACCGCTGCTCGCGGTGTACAACCTCGGTTTCATCGCGCCGCTCGCCGCGGTCTTCGCGGCGAGCTGGGCCGGGGTGACCTCGCGCGGGCTCACCGCATTCTTCCAGCGTCACCTCGTGGCCGTGAAGGCGGCCCTCGCCGTGTTCTTCGCCGGGCTGGCCGTGCTCACCCTTGCGACGTAGGCCCGGCTCCTCTATGCTCTGAACGGCGCTGCGTCCCGCCCGTGGGAGACCGGCGTCCGGAGGCGTTCCATGCTCGCGAGCATCCCCTTCCCGTCGTGGATCAAACCCGAGATCATCCCGGGCCTGCCCATCCGGTGGTACGGCTTCATGTACCTCGTGGCCTTCCTGGTCACCTACCTCATGTTCCAACGACAGTGTAAGCAGCGCGGGCTCGAGGTGAAGCGCGACCAGGTGCTGGACATGTTCTTCTGGGCGATCATCGGGCTGCTGGTGGGCGCCCGGGCGGCGGCGGTCACCATCTACGATCCCACCGGCTACTACTTCCGGCACCCCCTGCAGATCATCCTGCCGTTCGCGATGGTCGACGGGAGGTTGAGGCTGACCGGCATCTCGGGCATGTCCTACCACGGCGGCCTCGTGGGCGTGGTCATCGCCGTCGTGACCTACCTGAAGGTGAAGCGGCTCGACGTGCTGGACTGGGCCGACATGCTCGTCACGGGCATCCCGCTCGGCTACACGTTCGGACGGCTCGGCAACTTCATCAACGGCGAGCTGTACGGGCGGGTGACCAGGGTTGCCTGGGGGATGATCTTCCCCGACGCCGAGAAGTTCAACGTGAAGCTGCCGTGGGTGAGAGAGTTCGCCGGCTCGATCGGCATGGGCGTGCCGGCGGCGGGCCTGGCCAACCTGCCGCGGCACCCATCCCAGCTCTACGAGGCGTTCTTCGAGGGTCTCGTGTTGTGGCTCGTGCTGTGGTTCATCCTGCGGCCCCGGCGGCCGTTCAAGGGGTTCATGGCGGCCTGCTACATCATGGGCTACGGCATTATCCGGTTCGTCATCGAGTACGCGCGGGAGCCCGACATCGGCATCGGCTGGCCGATCATGCTCGTACCGCTCGAGAACCCCGTAATCCAGTTCTCGCCGTTCAACTTCAGCACCGGCCAGATCCTGTGCTTCCTGATGATCGTCGCAGGGCTCGTGTGCCTGTTCGTGTTCCGCGCCCGCGCGCGCCGGGAGGGGGCGCGTGCTGCGGTGGAGGCGGCACCGAAGCCGAGCAGCAGACGGCTGCGCCAGAAGGTGAAGTAGGGGGGTCGGCCCCTGCGACATCCCTTGGGCGGCAGCCACGCGCAGCGTGGCGGAAGCCCGGGTCGGGCCCGTTCCTTGCACCTCGCGCACAAATCTTACTATATTGATGGACAATGGAGAGGGTATACCTCGACAACAACGCGACGACCATTGTGGACCCCCTCGTCAGGGAGGCCATGGAGCCGTTCGCCTGCGAGATGTACGGCAACCCGAACTCGCTGCACGATTTCGGCACCGAGGTGCACCCCTTCATGCGCCTCGCCTTCGACCGGCTGTACGCCGGCATCAACGCCCGTGAGCGCGACGACATCCTGCTGACCGGCTGCGCCACGGAGAGCAACAACACCGTCATCAAGGGCGTCTGGTACGACCTGATCCGAACGGGGAAGCGCAGCGAAATCGTCACCACCCAGGTCGAGCACCCCTGCGTGGTGCACGCCTGCGGGTTCGTCGAGAGCCTGGGCGCGAAGGTCGTGCGCCTGCCCGTCACGGCAGACGGCATCGTCGATCCCGACCTGCTCGCGAAGCACATCCACCCGGACCGCACGGCCCTGGTCTCCATTATGTGGGCGAACAACGAGACCGGTCTCGTCTTCCCGATCCGCGAGCTTGCCCGGCTCTGCCGCGAGCGTGGCATCCTCTTCCACACCGACGCGGTGCAGGCAATCGGGAAGCTCCCGGTGGACGTGGCGGACGTGCCGGTCGATTTCCTGAGCTTCAGCGCCCACAAGTTCCACGGCCCCAAGGGCGTGGGCGGCCTCTTCGTGCGCGAGGGCCGGAGCCTGCCCCCGCTCCTGCACGGCGGAGAGCAGATGGGCGGCCGCCGGGCGGGCACCGTGAACGTGGCCGGCCTCGTTGGCATGGGACTGGCCATGGAGCTCGCGGTGAAGAACCTCGGCTACGAGGCCACGGAGGTCCGGCGCCTGCGCGACCGGCTCGAGGATGCCGTGCTCGCGATCGACGGGGTGACCGTGGTCGGCCGGCGGGAGCTCCGCACGCCGAACACGATCCTGATGAGCGTGGAGGGCGTCGAGGGCGAAGCCTTCATCTGGGACCTGAACCGCGGCGGCGTGGCCGCCTCCACGGGCAGCGCGTGCGCCTCCGAGAGCCTCGAGCCCAACCCGACCTTCGTGGCCATGTGCCTCAGCCCCGACCTGGCGCACACGGGCGTGCGGCTCTCGCTGTCGCGCTTCACCACGGAGGAGGAGGTGGACCACGCGATCGGCGTCATCCGCGGGTCCGTGGAGCGCCTGCGGCGCATCTCGCCGGCCGGCCGGTAGCCGTCCGGGAAGGGGCTCAGCATGGCGAAGAACGACCTGATCGGCGGCACCCTCTGGGAGAATTACTCGCAGAAGGTGAACGACCGGATGACCAACCCCCGGCACCTCGGGGAGATCACCGAGGAGCGCGCGGCCGCGCTGGGCGCCCGGCTCGTGGTGGCGGACTGGGGCGCGGAGGTCTGCGGCGACGCCATCCGGGCGTGGTGGGCGGTGGACCCGAAGACCGACCGCATCCTCGACGCGACGTTCAAGACCTTCGGCTGCGGCACGGCCATCGCCTCGAGCGACATGATGTGCGAGCTGTGCATCGGCCAGACCGTCGACGAGGTCCTGAAGATCACCAACATCGATGTGGAAAAGGCGCTGCGGGACGAGGCCGACAAGGCCGCCATCCCGCCGCAGAAGATGCACTGCAGCGTCATGGCCTACGACGTCATCCGCAAGGCCGCCTCGCTGTACAAGGGCGTGGACATGGACAGCCTCGAGGAGGAGGAGATCGTCTGCTCGTGCGCCCGGGTGAGCCTGCGCACCATCAGGGACGTCATCCGCATCAACGACCTCACGACGGTCGAGGAGATCACCCGCTACACCAAGGCGGGCGCCTTCTGCAAGTCCTGCATCCGGCCGGGCGGGCACGAGAGCCGGTCGCACTACCTCGTGGACATCCTGCATGACGTGCGCGCCGAGATGGACCGGGAGCGCGCGAAGGGCGTCGCGGCGAAGCCGAAGACCTTCGTCGAGATGAGCCTCATCCAGCGCCACCGCACCGTCGAGCAGGTACTCGACGAGAAGGTTCGGCCCAGCCTGCTGAAGGACGGAGGCAACATCGAGGTGGTGGACATGAAGGAGGCGGACGGCCGCACCGAGGTCCACATCTCGTACCAGGGCGCCTGCCGGGGCTGCGCGAGTGCGGCCACCGGCACGCTGGCCCTGATCGAGGAGGCCCTGCAGAAGGAGCTGGACCCGGGTATCCGGGTGGTTCCGGTGTAGGAACTGCCCCATGGGGATCTACCACGCCTGGGTCCTGGTCGACCTCGTCGCCCTCAGCCTCGGGGTCGGGATCATCTTCGTGGCGCTGCTCAGCTGGGAGCGATCGGGCATCCGCTGGCTGCGCGACCTGGCATTCGTGCTGTTCGCCGGCACGGTGCTGCTGATGCTCGACCTGTTCAGGCTCTACGCGCTCGGAACGGGATGGCCGCCAGGTCCGACCGGTCGCACCGTGCTCGCCACGCTCAGCGGAGCCGGCAACCTCGTGCTGGTGCTCGCGGTGCCCGCGTTCGTGAAGGACATCGTGCCGCTGCCGCCGAGCCGGTTCCGGCGCGTGCTCAGGCCGATCGGCACGGTGCTGATCACCCTGCTGGGGGTGCTGGACGAAGTGTTCGATGTCGCCGTGTTTCACGTCATGAACGACCTCGGGATTGCCGGACTGCTCGTGTCAGCCGCGGTCATCATGGCGGTCGGCTATCGGCGCATCACCGAGCCCGAGACCCGACGGATGGTGAAGCGGATGATGTGGCTGACCATCGGCAGCATCGTCCTTAGTCGCAGCCAGCTCCTGGTGATGAGCCTTCTCGGCGTTGCGTTGGTGTTGCGCCGGGTGAGAGTGGTGCAGGTCTTCTATTACCTGGGAATGCTCGCCGTGGTACTCGTGTATGCCGTGAAGCACCTGTTCCGGCCATCGGGAACGCCGGACCTGCTGCCGTCACAGGAGTTCGTCAAGCGGTACGGCATCTCGAACCGGGAGCACGATATCGTCGCGATGATCATGCAGGGGCATGCCAACCGGGTCATCGCGGAGCGCCTGTTCATCTCCGACCGGACCGTGAAGAACCACATCTCCACCATCTACCGGAAGAGCGGTGCGGTGAACAAGGTGCAGCTCATCAACATGGTGAGGAACCACCCGGGGTAGGGGGGTGCTCTTCCGCGCCGGGAAGCTCCGCGCCGATTTTCCAGAGACTTCTCCTCGGGTTGCCCCTCCTGATATCCTGTTCCCGTTCATCGGTGTCTTGAATGCTGTACACGGTTGCCGTGCTCGTCGTGTCCATGGCTCCGGCGCTCGCCTTCCTGGTCCTCATCCTCGCGCTGGACCGGCGGGAACCCGAGCCCCTCGCGCTCGTGCTCAAGGTCATCGGTCTCGGCGCTGCTTCGGCCATCCCGGCTGCGCTCGTCGAGCTCGCCCTCCAGGGCATGCCCCTGTTCGGCATGCCCGGCATGGCCGGAGCGGCGGCTGTCGCCTTCGTCCAGGTTGCGCCCGTGGAGGAGGCGTGCAAGCTGGCTGTCGTGCTGCTGTACGCGTGGCGGAAGCCGGCGTTCAACGAGGAGAACGACGGCATCGTCTACGCGGGCGCGAGCGCGATCGGGTTCGCTCTGCTCGAGAACGTCATCTACGTGGCACGGCTGGGCCTCGGCGCAGGCGCTGCCCGGGCCTTCAGCGCCATTCCCCTGCACGTCTTCACCGCGGTCCTGGTCGGCCTCCCCGTCGGCCGGGCACGCTTCGCGGTGTCGCGCGCAGCGCGCAACAGCCTCGTGCTGAGGGGGTTTGCGCTCGCGTGGTTCGTCCACGGCCTGTACGACATGCTCGCCCTCTCGGGCAGCGCGCTCGCGCTCCTGCTGCTGCCCTTCCTCGCGGGACTTTCGACGTTCGGAGTCCTCGTGCTGAAGAAAGGGCGCCGGCTCTCGCTGGCCCGGTGGGGCGGCGCGCCGGCAACCGCGGCGCCCGAGGCGGCGATTCTTCCGCCTGCAGCGGTCGAAGTCGCTGAGGCGGCCGCGACTGCCGCAGGGTCCGATGCCGAGCCGCCCGTTGCCCTGGCATCTCTCCGTCCCGCGCCGACGCACCGTTGGATGCCGGTCGTCTCCCATGTGCTGCTCGCCGCGAGCGCCCTGTTCTGGATCCTTCTCGTCGCAGGGTTATGGTTCACCGAAACGGGGGCGGAATCCGGATCCGCCGTGCTGGGAGGGGTCATGCTCACCGTCATTCCGGTGAGCCTCGGAGTAATCTTGGAAGGTGCGTGGCAGAAGAGACGGAGACGGGCGCGCACTCCATTGTGAGGTCCTCGACATTGGGAGGAGTGCGTGGACGCGGCCTTGGAGGCCGTGAACGGGCGGCTGCCGACCGACGTTCATGGATGCAGAACGATGGCTTGCACCCCATGCTCTGCCGGCAACAAGGCAGTGCTTCCCAGCACCAGCGGATGGATCGAATAATCGACCGGACTCAGGGGAAGGGCATTCATGCAGCGACCTCCCAGGATGGTTTTTTATCCGTCCTGGACTCCCTGCCAGTACGCGGAGACAGCAGTGCTCCCCTGGGGGATCGTCAAGGTTTCGCGGCCTGCCTCGCTTCATGGCAGGCTTGGCGCGGTGACGAAAAAGCCCGGCGCACGGCCGGGCTTCGTAGTGCTGGGCGATACTGGATTCGAACCAGTGACTCCTACCGTGTGAAGGTAGTACTCTACCGTTGAGTTAATCGCCCCCATCGCATTCGACCCTGCGGGGCGAATGCGTGAGCCGTGCGCCCAAGGTGCGCGGTAGCATCAATCTACAATACCGCCGGAAGCGGTGTCAACTCTTCCACGTCGTTTCGGCGTGGAAGAATCCGCAGCCAGAGTGAGGTCGGCGGCAGCGAGTTCATAAGCCTGTCAGCGAACGGATTTCGATCACGTCCTTTGATGTGTTACGAAGTGAAAAAGTGCTAAGAATCTAGTCTCCTGTGTACTTTTTCAGACACTCCTGGGTGCCCAATAAGTACGAATCGTATATTGAGGCTTTTTATTTCTTTCTAATCTAAAGAGTTATCTTACTGTTTTCGAATCCTTTCTTGGTATCCGAATTGCATTGTCCAAGTGGGCAACTGAGCATCATGCAGGAGCTGAACACGAACCCACGGCCAGCAGCAGTTTCCAGAACGATTCCGGTCGACTTCCGGCTTCCAGGGCTTCGC
>JAPLSM010000365.1 GCA_026398635.1 Spirochaetota bacterium
CGGGAGTTCGACGGCACGCTTATGATCGTCAGCCATGACCGCTGGTTCCTTCGGCATCTCTCGAAACGTGTCTTCGAGATCGATCGAGGCTCCCTCAGGGTGTACGGGGGCGGCTACGGAGAGTACCTGTCGAAGACCGCGTGATGGGGCGTCGCGCATCATGGCATTGAAAGCAACGATCCACAAGGCAGAACTCGAGATCGTCGACATGGACCGCAACTATTACGCCACGCACCGGCTGACCCTGGCCTGCCATCCCTCGGAAACGGGGGAACGCCTGATGATCCGGCTCCTCGCCTTCGCCCTCAACGCGGACGAGCGGCTGGAATTCGGGAAAGGCATCTCGGATCCGGATGAACCGGATCTCTGGCTGAAGGACCTGGCGGGCGCGATCGAGCTGTGGATCGAGTTGGGGCACCCGGACGAAAGAGTACTGTCGAAGGCCGTTGGCCGTTCCTCCCGGGTCATCGTCTATACGTATTCCACCAATCCAGCCCTCTGGTGGGACCCCATCAAACACCGGTTCGAAGGGGAGCGGAAGCTTTTCGTCTTCCACGTCAGCCTCCGATCGGCAAAGGACCTGGCTCGGATGGCGGATGGTTCGATGAACCTCCAGTGTTCCATCCAGGACGGGGAAATCTGGTTCCGGGACGACCGGGATGGCGCGGTGCGGGTGGAGATGGAAGTCGCCAGGTCCCTCGGCTGATCGTCGTCTGCCTCAGCCCATGCTCCCCTTCTACCAGGCCAACTCCGCGAGTATGCCGGGATGGTCCGAAGGACCCTTGGGAATGTACCGGCTGCGAAGGACGCGAGTGTTCCGCGAGACGAAGATGTGGTCGATTCGCCCAGCGGGATCAGGTGCTCCTGGCTCCACGAGCCGCACCTCTGCCGTGACCCAGGAATCGTCGAGCACGTCCGTGGTCTGCCGGTATTGCTCGGTCGATGCCTTGAAGTTGAAATCGCCCACCGCGATCACCAGGGCCGGGCCGGCAGCACCCCGGGAAGCCCGGTCGATCACCAGTCGCTGCTGGGCCAGGGCTCCGTCATTGTCCAGATGGGTGACCAGGACGCGCACCAGCGTGTCCCCCACGGCAACATCCGCCTCGATGCACGCGGTCTGCTCCCCCCGCGAAGGCATGAAGAACGTGCGCGGATTCCGAATGGGATAGCGGGAGAGAAGCGCTACGCCGAAGGTGCCGCTGACAGGCGTCGGCCCGTAATACGAATACAGGGCAAGCCCATCGGCGAAGTAGCGAACGATGTCCGAGTTGCCGCCGGCGATCCTGGCAGTATCCGTCTCCTGGAGCCCGATGACATCGGGGTCAAGCTGGCGGATGACTTCCAGCTGCTTCTTGAAGTTTTTCTCCCCGTTTTTCCCATAGCCTTGCTGGATATTGTAGGTCAGGACTCGAAGGACGTCCCCCTTCGGTGCTGGCATTGGACGAGCAGCCGACAGGCCTGCCAGCAGGATCGATGCTCCCGCGACGATCGCCCCGGCCACGAGCCATCCGGGCTGGAAGGACGACTTCTGGTTCTTCACATAAGCATCGCGCTTCACCAGCAGGAGCGAGAGCGCCGCGATCACCGCGGGGAAAACTATGACGAGCCAGAACCTGTCACGGAACCAGGGGCCGATGACGGGAATGTAATCGTAGACCGTGGTGAAGATCTGGCCGAGCGCGAGCAGGAGGAGAAACACGGCGCTCAGGCCGAATCCCACGGCGAGCTTCCGAGGAGATGGCCGTGCGGAATGAAGCGCGCCAGCCAGGAGTGCGAAGTCCGTATAGATCACGGGGTGGAGCACGAGCATCGTCCAGAAAGCAATGCGGACTACGAGATCCGGATCCGCCGCATAGAGTGGATAGACTGCGGTCACCGAGAACCGCGGCTGCCTGAGCAGGAGCGTCAAAGCCAACGCCAGGATGAACAGCACATTCCAGGCGAGGAGCGCGACTGGCGATAGCCGGCCGTGGAATCCCGGCACACCCAGCCAGGCGCCGAGGAACACGGCGAGCGCGACGGCCTGCACGGCGGTGACGGTTGCATCGCTCACCTCGCCCCATCGGGCGATCACCGTCGGGCTCGTGAATGCAAAGTAAACCAGGATCAGAACGCTGAAGAGGCCGAGGCACAAACCGAGGGACCTTGGGAAGCCGATCTTCGCGGCTGCCGTGTCGGGCTGCTCGGTTCGTGCCCGAGAGCCGAGGAGCAGGCTGAGAGCGAGAACAGCAATCGCTGCGCCGAGAACGAGTGACCAGCCTTCATTGAGAAGCAGGTTGCCCGAATGCAGGCTGCGCAGCAGGATCGACAGAAGCACTCCAAACCCCAGCGCAGCCCCATGCTCCGCTGCGCTGCGGGATGACTGTCTGACGTGGCAGGCCAGGTACAACAGGAAGCAGCCGCATCCCACTCCAGTCGCGAGCATGCGCCAGCGGGTGTCGAGGGGAAGGCTGATTGCCCAGGAAACGAGCGCGAGGCCACCCGTGATGACCCGGAAGCCCCGGCTGTCCAGGATGCGCGGTGCCAGGAGAAGCAGGAAGGGAGAAAAAAGGAACAGGACATATACGACTTCCGGGGGGATATCCGTCCCGAGAAGGCCGAAGGTGTACGTGGCTTCGATGAACCCGGTGATCAGGCTGAAGAATACCAGAAAGAGCAGGGAATCGCGGATGATCGTCGTGACCGGAGTATCGAAGATCTTTTTCATCGGCGTTCACCTCCTGAATGAGGCATCGTAGTGCCGAAGGCTTGCGCCGGCAACCCTCGGAATCGCTCTTGACCACGCCGGGCGGCGGACATAGTTTGGTTTCAATGGCGACTGATTTTTTCCCCGGCGACGTGTACACCACACCCGAGGGCGTTCGGCGCGCGTTGAGCGAATACCTCCTGCTCGGTTCGCGCTGGGGCGTCTATTGTCATTTCATCGCGACGATACTCCGCAGCCGGGCTCTCGCCCTGGCGGGCGTGTACGACGATGAAGCCTGGGCGCGCAGTTCCCGAGAGATCATCAGCAATCTTGAGCGCTGCCAGGCACGGTTCCGCATCGAGGGCATGGACCGGGTGCGCGGAGCGGAAGGCCCGCTCGTGTTCGTTTCCAACCACATGGGCACCCTGGAAACCCTAGCCCTGCCCGGTCTCATCGTCCCCATGAAACCGGTGACCTACGTGTTGAAAGAGAAGCTTTTGCACGGCTTCTTCTGGGGCCCGATCATGCGGTCCCGAAACCCCATCCCCGTATCCCGCAGCGATCCCCGCGCCGATCTGGAAATCGTCCTGCGCGAGGGCGGTGAACGGCTGGCAGCCGGAATCTCCGTCATCATTTTCCCCCAGGGCACACGCACGGAAGTCTTCGACCGGTCCCGGTTCAACAGCCTCGGGGTCAAACTCGCGGCGAAGGCCGGCGTCCGACTTCTCCCGGTTGCCGTGAAGACCGACTACTGGGGTTC
>JAPLSM010000246.1 GCA_026398635.1 Spirochaetota bacterium
AAACCGCCGCAGCCGGGACACGCGGTCGCCGTCGACGATCCGATAGGCAAGTCTTGCCTTGCGCTCCTCGAGGGCTCGGCGCACCGCCTCAGTCTTGGACTCGCCGGCCAGCCGTGCTACCTCTGCAGCCAGCCGCTCGACGGCACTATTCTTGATGTTCAGGGCCAAGATCGCCTCCAAATATAAGTATATAAAGAAATATGGTGGAAATAAACCATGCAAGAGAATCAGAGTGATAGGAAAAGCTATCGCCTCTCACGTTGCCATCGCCCCCAGTCAGGGGCACTGCTCGACACTCCCGCCGGCCCGTACGGACTCCGGGACCCGAACCATGGGTCGGACCGTTACGATCGAACGCCTGATCGTGGATGTCGAACGACATTTCCGCGCCGTGCTACCCGAAACCATGATCCGGTGAACACACTCGTTCCCCTCGGAGCAGTTCCCGCCGACTCCGCCGTCACATGGGAACCGTTGTTGTCTGCCCGTTCAGGCAGGCCATCACGTCCAGTTCGTGGACCTTAGCCAGCAGCAGTGACCATGCTGAGCGGCAGGCGCGCCGTGGCGGTGTTTGCCAGAGGCTGGCTTGGAAACGCCAGTTTTCTGGAGGTTTCCTATTTCCCTACGACGTAGGGAGTTGGCTTGCCCGGAAGAGGACTTGAACCTCCATGCCCTTGCGAGCACTAGACCCTGAAACGGGTATCCAGCGCTTCCCACTGCATGGTTTTCCGAAGCCATGTGTGGCTGATTATAGCTGGCTGTGGCGATCCTGTAAGCGCCGTCTAGACATGCCGTGTCTCTGTGAGGCCGTACGGAGCGCAAGGTGTGCTACATTTGTGCTACACAACGAGAGTCGATCAGGCGGGGGGGCTGCAGGCGGAGAGGCCAAGGCGCAGCATGTCGGGCTCGCCTGAGTTCCGTTCATCCGGCGCCGGAACCACGACGCTCACTCTCACAGCAACAAGACCGGCGTCTCGCGTAGAAGGCGGACTGGGGACGCGCTCGCAGGCTCAGCGAGGCCTGCAGGTCCTCTTGTCGCGGTCAGAGCGGCCCGGCTGCCGGAGATGGCCGCATCGTTGAAGTGGCCGAAGGCGGCATAGTCCTGCACGAAGTACAAGTCCTCGTACGACGCCCCGCCATCGGAAGCCCATGCTGCACCTGCGACGGCTGCGCTGGAAGAGCGGAGGGCGGCGTGAAAGCTCCGCTGCCGCTCCTCGTAGTTTTACTCGCTGATCTGAGGCCGCTTCCAGTGCCAGAACACGCATACCAGCATGTCCGTGGTCCGTATCCTGACACCTGCCGGCTCGCCTCGGCAAGAGGCGGGACGGATCAGGGAGTCCCGACGCCCGCCTCCACATGATCTGCCAGAAGTACGATGGCATCAAACGGCTCAAGCACAAGGGCGTCGGTGACGGGCGCTCCGGAGTTCACCTCCGGCGCCTGGGTACCGCGGATCCTCCGGATGCCGGTCCGCGTGGCGTCGCCGGCAAGTTGAGGCACGCCGATCGTTTGCGTTGCGCGCAGCGGATTGACGACGACGATTCCGTTTTCGAAGTCACGCCTCCACGGTCCGGCTCCTGCCTCCATCACCGCGATGTCATCGAACGCCATACGGCCCGCAGATGACAGGAAGAGGCTCAGGCGATGCGCGCCGTCCGCCAACGCGGTGAACGGGTACGCAATGCGGCCGGTTTCACCGGCAAACCTCGCGGGCAGGTTTGCCCGCGACTTGTCAGAGCCTCCGCTGATCTCGATGACGGCATCGAAGTCGAGCGTTGTCAGCGCCTTCCACGTCACGCGGAACAGGTAGGTCACGCCTTTTCGGAGCTGCAGCTCCGGGGAGACCCAACCGGATGACGCGTCGGAACGATGTTGCCTCTGCTCCACGACCAGGCTTCGGGCTCCCTGGATGGTCTCGTCGGCGCCGCTGGAGAGCCGGACGGTGCCCCAGCCGGCAACGGAGCTCTGCGGGATCGCTCCCTCGAAGTCCTGGCTCCACATCTGCCGACCTGGTCCCCCCAGCTCCCGTGCCGGGCCAAGAGCCCTTCCAAGGTAGCCTTTTCCCGTTGCAGACTCCCGGGCAACTCCGTCAAAGTCCACAGCGAACTCGTCGAACCAGGCAATCGAGCTCCGCGATTCCGTGAGGTCGTATTCGTAGAACGCGTCCCGGAGCAGCGTGGTTCCCAGCGCGAAGCGGTTCCGGCGGATATCCTCGTCCGTAATCCGGAAGGCGCCATGATCGGGCACCTTGAAGCTGTCGTGGCGGCCACATGCTTCCACCACGTTCACGCGGGGCAGAAGGCACTGACTATCCATTATGCTGTAGTCGTCGAATGCACGCCGCCACGCGGGCTCGGAAGGCTTGCCGGTGCTGTCGGCGAACCCGTCCCACGCGCCGCTGTAGCCTTCGAACACGTAGCCGTTGGCGAAGGGAGCCATGCGAGTCTCCGGCAGAGGCCCCGCGTTGCCGATGATCAGCTCCCGGTTTCCTGTCCCTGCTCGCAGTCCTGCCATCAGGCGGACCGCGGCGTCCCGGTACATCTCGTGCAGCATGTCCAGCGTCTCGTCACGACGGCCATTGCGGTTGATGTCGAAATCGATCTTCTCCGCAATCCACGCATTCGGAATATGCGGGGTCATGCGTGCAAAGAGGTTGTCGATGAAAAGTCCGTCCCAGATTCCCGACTGGAGGTACTCCCGGCGAAAGCCCTCCACCGCGTAGTCGACGAAGCTCTTCCCGTTCACACGGGGGCACCCGTCAGATATGTCCAGCTTCAGGATGCCCGGGTAGTCCGGATCATCGACGATCTTCCCGCCGGAATCCCTTACGAACCACTGCGGCGACAGCCCACGGTCGAACCGGATCCCCGGCTCGCCGTCAGGGTCGGCCCAGCCTGCGGAGAGTTGGTGGGGCCCGAGATGAAGCTCCGTGGCGATCACGTACGGCAGCAGAACCGCGTTCGGGTTGAGCGCCTTGATGCGGTCCGGGAAGCCAGGGTCGAAGCTGGGGGTGTCGAAGCCGAAGATGACGTCGAACAGCGCGAGGCGCCGCTCGATCTCTTCTACAGAGGAGCGCCACGGCTGCCGTTCGAAGCCGTCCCACTCCACCTGCTCCCTCGGGGAGATCATCGTGTAGTTCCCCAATCGAGGGAACGGAGCGTTGCCCAGGTACGCGTAGCTTGCAGGTTTTTCCGTGAAAGTCTCCGGCTCTCCCCGCTCCACCACGATGGTGTCCAGGAGCACCTTCGCTCCTCTTCCGGCGTCCAGGGAGATCACGTAGGGTCCCCGGGATCCCGTCGTGAAGCCGGTGACGAACCGGCCCGCGGACACGGCGTTGCGAAGAAGAGGCCGGAGGCCGACCCCATCCCGGGAATCCGCGGTGGGCAGCAGGGTGATCCGGATCGACTCCGCGTCACTGCCCGGAGAGAGCAGGCGATAGTCGAAGCTGAGCTTGAAGACGCTCATCGGGGGGAGAGCCAGGACCGAGGGATTGCTCACGAGCTTCTGGCCCTCTTCCAGCCGGAGCCAGCCGGTCTCGTCTGTGCCCCCTCCGAGGAGACGGAAACCGAGACCGGGACCCGGGACCTGCCTCTCAAAGTCTTCTGACAGTACCTGCCGGTTGTCCTGGTAGAGACGGATCGCATCGACCTCGATGGCGCCCTTGCCGACCACGTTGATCAACACGCGGTAGTCCGAGTAGTCGAACAGCGTCGCCTCCAACCGGGCCGTACCGCGGGTCCCCGCCTGACCGTTCACCGTCGTGGAGCGCACCCACTGATTCCGGGAACCTCCCAGCGGGGAATAGAACAGGGCTTCGAAGCCCTTGTCTCCCGGTTCGAGGATCCGGTAGGTGAACGTCAGCAGGTAGGTGCCCTTGCGGGCGAGGGGGAGCTTCTCCGGCCTCGTCTGGAAGCAGGGCAGGTAGCTGCGCTCGCCGGCAGACCTTCCGACAAGGGACGCATTGCCGGTGAGAGGTTGCTCGGTCTCGATGCTTCCGCCTTCCGCGATGAGACACTGTGGTCCCGTGGCCCAACTCAAGGTGCTGAAATCCTCTCGCAGGAGCGTGGACCAGGCGAGCTTCCAACCGGTTTCAAGCTGGCCGAAGGCAGACAGGCAGCACAGTAACAGGAAGCCGACGATCATCAACGGGGACTTTATCATGGCCCACTGTAGCACGCGTCGCCGCGCGGAGCAAACGGCTGCGAGCTTCTACGCCTCAAACAGGTGCAGAAAATGATTCTCGAGGAGCTCTGTGCTTAGGTCGCATAATTTAAGCCGATCGAAGGCCGGGCCGAGGTGCTTTCGGACGGTCAACTCCGCTATCCGTAGGTAAGTCGGCGAGAGAACATAGCCGCGGGCTCGGCGGGCTCTATCATAGCGGCCGCCCGTGTCCCAGAACCCTTCTGCCCACTGAGCGAAGGTCGGCACCTCGTCAGCAGTGAGGTCAACAGCACCTGTCCTCAGCTGCTCGAGCGCGTAAGTCTCCGCGGCCCCCTCGGAGGTCTGACCCGTGGACTGCGCAATGGTCCAATCGCCGTCGGGCATCTTGTATCGGACATAGTAGACGGGTTTCCCGCGCTTACGCGGCCTGGTGTAGAGCGTGAACGGTCTGCCGGCCTTGCCCATACTTCCCTCCCGCACGCCTGTGCTACAAGCGTGCTACATGAAGTAGTTGGGAAGCGCCGGTTTTCCGGTGGCTCCGACAATTTCCTACGACGTAAGGAGTTGTGTTGCCCGGAAGAGGACTTGAACCTCCATGCCCTTGCGAGCACTAGACCCTAAATCTAGTTGGCGCAGGTGTGGGAGATATCGCTCTCTGTAGCTCTCTGTAGCTAACTGTATACTCCACTGCGAAATCGGTCAACGACACCAGATCAGTCTGTAGCTTATCGTGTCTTTGCGTAGCTCTTCATGTCGGCTTTCAGTGTCAGACTCAGTGTCAGAGTTGAACTTTTGTTGCTTTTTATAACATCTGGAATGTAGTAAACTAGAATTTACGAGATCGAAGCGGATGAAAACCTAAGGTATTTCCATCCGTTGCAGCCCAAGCGTGATGGGGTTGGCGGGATGAACTGTAGGGAGAAGCCCACGCCTCGCAGGACGCACCAACCGGATGTTATCCTATCGCGGGAGCCATCTGAGGTTGGGAGACTTGATCCTTGTTCGAACGACATATATGATTCACATTTGGGTGCTATGATATTCATGCACCCACCCCTGCCGTCGGATTAGTTCATTCGATAACATTGAGGAGGGAGAGAATGAAACTTACACTACCGAAAGTCATTACCTTTGTTATCGCTGTCGCTCTGGGAGTGCTGGGGTTTATCGGCCACTTTGCGCTCAGCGTCTCTCTGATTGGACCCTACAATTTCTGGTTCATGTTTGTCGGCTGGCTGCTTCTCATCCTCGGCCTGCTCATCAAGGGTCTCTAGACCTTCACCGACGGAAGGGATCACGAGAAGCTCCTCGCACTGTGAGGAGCTTCTTCATTTAGCGTTGCACCGTGGCCGCTGCGGTTCCATGGCCCCGGCACCTACGTCCGCGCTACCGGTCAAGCGTGGTTACCGCGCCCTCATCTGGGGGCCTCCGGATACCCCTCGCCCTGCCCCATAGTGCGACTTTCGGGGCCTCGGACGTTATCCCCCCCGGGGATGGTCCATACGAACTGTCGGTGGGGCAGGTGCAATAGTCCGGAATACCACCGGGCCATCGATACCCTCGGTACCGATGGCCCGGCCTTCCGGGAGTTGACACACGCACCTTCCCTCCTGATGCTTGCTCAATGCAAGGATCGCGGGCACGAGCCCGCTCCCCCGGGAGGCGTCTGAAGGTGAGCAAGCTGGCCAGAATAATAAGGATGGAGTTCAGGCTCACGGCGGCGAATAGGCTGTTCATCGTCCTCACAATGCTGGGGCCCTTCTTTATTGCGGGCGTGGCGCTTATGCCCAGCCTCATATCGGGCAGCGCCATGGGGGGTCCCGAGACGAGAATCGCGATCGTGGGTGTGGAGACGCATTTCATCGAAGCCATGAGCGGCGTACTCGCGACCTCGCGGATCCGCTGTGTCCCCGCCGAGGGCAGCACGGAGACGCTGGATGCCGACCTGCTTGCCGGTGTTTTCGATGCCTACCTCGTGCTCCCGCCCGATATCGGCCGGGCAACACTGCTGGAGCTCGTCTCCAGGAATGCCGTTGACGAGCGCGCCGCGGGCATGCTGCGGGCGGTCATAGGCCAGGTCATTGTATCCCAACGGCTGGTGAGCGCGGGAATTGCCGCCGCGCAGGTCGCCTCCCTGACCCGGTCGCCTGAACTGCACACGCGCCAGCTCACCGCACGGGGAGAGAAGAAAAGCATCGATTTCCTCTCGATCCTCATGACCGGGCTCGTGCTCGCCACCCTGCTGTACGTGACCGTGCTTCTCTATGGCCAGGCCATCGGCCGGTCCGTTCTCACGGAGAAGCTCTCCAAGACCGTGGAGATCATGCTCTCCTCGGTGCAGGCAATCGACCTCCTCTTCGGCAAGATACTCGGCAAGGCGGCCGCCAGCCTCCTTCAGTACGGGATCTGGGTCGGCTTGAGCACGATCTTCTTCCGTCTCCTCGGACCCCGGCTCGGGCTGTCGATCACCCTCGGGCTCAGCACCGCCACGCTCGGCTACCTCGTTCTCTTCTTCATACTGGCTTTCTTTCTCTACTGCTCGATCTATGCGGCACTCGGCGCCGCCTCCCAGGACGAGCAGCACCTGACGCAACTGACGTGGCCCATGATCGTCTTCCTGATCATCCCCATTGTGATGATCTCCCCCATCATCGGCGCCCCCCGGGCCCCTGCCGTCATCGGTCTGTCCCTTTTCCCCCTGACCTCTCCGATCGTGATGCTCCTGCGCATCGTGGTGGGCGCCGCCCGGCCATGGGAGATCGTGTCGTCGATACTCCTGCTGCTCGCGGCGATTGCCGGCACGGTCGTGCTTGCGGCAAGGATCTTCAGGAGGGGATTACTGATGACGGGCAGGCGCATCAAGCTCTCCGAGGTTCTGCGCCTGGCACGGTAGCGGGCCGGTGCGCCGGGATCCCGAAGCCGGCTCTTCGATTTCTCGATGGACAAAAACGACAATTTCCCGTATCATTCGTATCGAAAAGGGTAGCGTGACAGCGCACCGAAGGTTGGGTGTCGGTCCAAGTGGTTCCACCCGACAAATGGAGGGAATATGTACATAGGCCTTGGAGCACTGTTAGTCATTCTGATCCTCCTTATCCTCTTCCTCTGAAGAGATTCCGTGCGGCGAACGCCGCACGCTGAGGATGGAAGGTACATAGCCGCACGCTCACCCGCGTGTGGATTCCCCTTCCCAATGTTCTTCCCCGATGGGGAACGGTGTGAGTGATAGACCGATCGATTTTCAGGCAGTGGCTCCGTAGGTCGGGTGACGTGGCAAGTGCGGAGGCAGCGGCGGTTATCGAGCTACCGTGAGCATCCCCGGCGAGCTGCCTCTACCAGTTGCCTGCCCCTGAAGGACACAGCCGTCCTTCGTGCAAGACGCAAGTTAGACCTTGTGCGAGGAAATCGGGAAACCTATCTCGCGGCGCGCAGAAAGGTATCGATGCGCATGACAATGGAGTTGAAGATAGGTTCAGTTCAGCGCGCTCGGATCGAGTCCCGGCGGTGCCCTGCCGACCTTGAGCAGATGGCGCAGGATCTTGCGTACCTCAGCGGGGTCTGTGGCGACCGCGATGAGTCTCATCTCGGAGCCACACCGAGGACAGAGTAAAGGATCCATCTCGTAGACCTTCGCGATCAGCCGCGCCCATGCCGAGGGGCACGCGCGCTGCGGGCCTGTCTACCTCGTGCCAGTGTTGATTCCTGATGGATTGTCGCTGGAACAACAGAGTGGCTCTTCTAGCATTGTCTCACCCTGAATCTAGTTAGCGCAGGTCTTGGAGATCGAGCTCTCCGTAGCTCAACGTAGCTCTCTGTTGCTAGCTGTATATCGAGCCGAGAAATTGGTCAACAACACCAGATCGGTATGTAGCTCATCGTATCTATGTGTAGCCCCTTGTGTCGGCTCTCAGTGTCAGACTCAGTGTCAGGGTTGAGATCTCACTCGAGGTCAGACGCTGAGGGAAGGCGCAGGACGGCTGAGCCTCAGGCCGGTGGTACGGCGCGCTCCAGCTTCGCGCAGAGATCGCGGTACGCCTTTGCCAGCTCGGCTTCGCCGGCGTCCGCCGCCGCTTCCTCGAGCGCGTCGACCATGCGCTCGACCTGT
>JAPLSM010000179.1 GCA_026398635.1 Spirochaetota bacterium
GATGCGGTCCGGTTCGCTCCCCTTGACGCGGACCGCCGCGTCAAACTGTTCGGAGCCCACCTGAATGTCCTGAATGCCGAAGACGGCCTTGCCGAGCCGGGCCATCGCGGTCTCCCTGCCGACGAGCAGGGTGAAGGGGAGCGGCCGGGGGAATGACGCCTCCACGATCGAGTACGAGGTTCTGTTCCTGCTGGTTCCCCGGCTCTCGAGGTAGATCGCCACCGCAACACCGTCGTGCATGCCCGTCATGCGCCAGGGTTTGAAGATCTGCAGGAAGCGCCGCACGCCGGTCGGCTCGGCTGCTCCCGGCGGTTCGTCGCCCGCGCCGTGAAAGGTGAACCCGAGCTCGTCCGCCATGCGGCGCATTCGATCGTTGTGGCGCCGCAGGACGCGATAGGCGATCGGAAGCATGAGGAGGATGCCGCCGATGAAGATAGCGGGGACGATGATGCTCGTGATGTCCATGGCTCATGATACCCCCGGGGCGATTCCCTTGCCACATTACCCTTGCTGACAGGTATCGGCTGCGGTACTGTTTCGATGGGAGGACCGATGATGCACAGAATCATTTCGGTGATCCTGTTGACGTTCGTCGCCGTTTCAGGTGCTGCCGGGTCGAGCGGCACCGCGGGAGCAGGTCCGAAGCCCGACATCACACTTTTCGGCGCTCTTGGATCAGCTCCCGGTGGCGCGTCGCTGTACTTCAGCACGCGCGAGGAATTCGTGCCGAACGGTTCCATCCGGATCCTGGTGAAGCAGGGCGACGGATGGCAACTCGCCGCACGGGTCGCAGAGGACGAGCACCTCCGCACTCGCGAGATCTACCTTTCGACGGGGAAGTCCACGGGGGATCTCGTCATCAGGCTCGAGCCCGAAGCCCCCGGCGCTTCGCATCTCGATTCGGTGACGGTCGACGGCTGTGCGCCCCGGGGCCTCGACGCGCGGCTCGCACGGAAGCTTTCAGCCGCGGACAATGATGTCGTGCCATTTTCCGACATCGCCGGTGTAGAACTTCGGTTCGCGGCAGGGCGCAAGGCGAAGCTCGCCATATCGGCACGCGTGGAGCCCGCGGTTCTCGGCACGTTGCCGGCGGCGTATCCCGCGGCGAACGTGCATCGGGAGGTTGCAGCTTTTTCCTCATTTTACACCTACCGGATAGGCTCGCGGCCCTGGTCGCCCGTGGTCGACGGCAGCCTGAGCACGGAGCAGCTGAATGCTCCGCTCTTCCGCGAAAGCCTCCCCCTCGGATCGGGTCACCCGGAAAGCCCCACGTATGGGTGGATCGGGGACGACGGTCGATACCTGTACGCCGCCCTGGACACGACCGCTGACAATACGCTTGATCCCGGGAAAGATTATGCCCGGCTGCACCTGAAGACGGCGGCCGGCATCCGCACGTTCGAGGTGACGACGAATCTCGTCACGTGGGGCAGGTCGGGATTCGAGTACACGGACCGGGTCGGGTGGGAGCACAAGGTGTACGAGATGGCAATTCCGCTCGACGAGATCGGCGCGGTGGCGGGAAGCGAGCTCGAACTGGCTTTTACCGTGTACGGAACCCTGGGTACGCAGATCTACTGGTCGACCGACCCAAACGGCGTGGATCCGGACTCGGGCGCGAGCGGCGACACCTTCACCTTCACGGTCAAGTA
>JAPLSM010000249.1 GCA_026398635.1 Spirochaetota bacterium
TCTTCGCGGTCACGCGGTGGCAATGGATGGCTACCCTCGCGCTCTTCGGCGTGAGCCTGGGCGGGCAGTGGTTCATGGACCCGCCCACCATGGGCGACGTCCTGGACGACGCCGCGGTAAGGACCGGCAAGCGCGAGCAGTCGATCTACTACGGGTTCCAGACCTTCATCACGCGCTTCGGCGAAGCCCTCAAGGCGGCCGTGATCGCGGTGGCGCACATCGCGACCGGTTTCGTGGAGGGCAAGCCCACGCTGGCCGGTCAGAAGGCCGCGAACCCCGAGGGGTGGAGGCTCATGATCCTCGGCATCCGGGTGCACACCGCTATCGTCCCAGCCCTCCTGGTGCTGGTGATGACGATCATCTTCTGGCGCCGGTTCGACCTGTCGCCCCAGAAGGCGGCGGAGAACCGGAGGAAGCTGGAAGAGCTCGGGATATAGGCCCATGGGAACCGAGGCGAAACGGGTTGCGGTGATCGGGTCCGGGATGGCGGGCCTCACGGCCGGCGCTTTCCTGGCAAGGGATGGTCATCAGGTTACCGTGTACGAGCAGTACCCCGAGCCGGGCGGCGTGACGGCGACGATCACGAGGAACGGGTTCTCGTGGGATCTGGGCCCGCTGCTCCTCGAAGGATTCGGCCCCGCAGAGGCGGGAGCGCGGATTCTCACGGAGATCGGCGTGCCGGCAGACCGCGTGCGGAACCTCGCCACCGAGCCGAGCGACCGCGGCATCGTCTTTCCCGACTTCGCGCTGTGGCGACCCGCCGTGTACCAGGGCTCGCTGTGGCGAAAGGATCGCCTCGAGCGCCTCTTCCCCGAGGAGGCACGTGGTCTCGACCGTTATTACCGGTTCTACCGGAGGATGGAGCGGCTGGTAACCCTGAGTCGCCGCTCGGAGGCCACCGACGGCCGCACGGCTCTGCTGGATCGACTTCGGATGGCCCTGAACTTCTTGCCCGTCAAGCGCTTCAGCTCCCTCTCCGCCGCGGAGCTCATGGAGCGCTTCTTCGCTTCCGAGAAACTGCGCGCGGTCTACACCGGCATCCTCGCCGACCTCATGGTCACGCCAGCCGAGTTCCCGGCCCTGGGGGTTCCCCTGTTCAACATCGAGTCGGCATTCGACGCTCGCATCGTCGAGAGCGGCGAGCGACCCGGGCCGCGATCGGTCTACCGCTACATCCGCGGCGGCTGCGGGTCCCTGGTGAGCGCGGCGCAGGATGCCCTGGTGGCGGCCGGCGGCGTGGTGCGCACCTCCGCGACCGTCACGCGAATCACGACCGAGGGCGGCAGAGCCACCAGCGTCGTGGTGAACGGGAAGAGCGAGCCGGCCGACATCGTTGTCTCCACGGCCGGCGCGCGAGAGACGTTCTACGAGCTCCTGGGAGCCGACCACCTGACCAGCGAGTACCGAACCGTCATCGACGGGCAGGTGGAGATGGAATCCGTGTTCATGGTTCACCTCGGCGTCGACCGTGAGCCAGCCCAGGCGAGCGCGCTCTGCTACTACTACGGTAGGTACGACGTGGACAAGGGAGTGCGGGACATCCGGGCGGGCCGTTACCACGACGGAGAAGACGGCTTCGTCCTCTACATCCCCTCCCGCCACTCGCCCGAGATGGCACCTCCGGGACATCACGCCGTCAAGATCTACACCGTCGCGCCCAACGTGATCCAAGGCGCGGACTGGGAAGACCGTAAGGAGAAGTACGCTGACCACCTCGTTTCCTGTGCGGAGAAGCACGTGCCGGGCCTCGCTACCGCGACACGCACGAGGGTCATCGTCACGCCGGCCGACTTCCGCCGCCGGGTGCGTCAGCATCACCACTCGTTCGGCGGCATCGCGCCGGTGCGTGATCGGCCCAACCCGAGCTACCGGACCCCGATCCGGAACCTGTGGTTCGCCGGATCCCAGAGCGAGGGCGGCGGTGGAGTGCTGGGCGTGATGAAGGGCGCCCGAGCGGCAGTGAGGGCCATGAGGGAGCAGTGACGATGGCGGGATCGATTGACAGGCCGTGTTATCGCCCCTCGCGTCGCCATCGCCTCAGCGGTGAGGGGGTTTCCCGCGCACGTGTCGGGAAACGCAGCTGGGCAGGCGTGGCCCCGCCATCGGAGCAGCACCCGCCGACTCCGCCGTGATGACGGCGATCACCGATATGCGGAATCCGCAGCGGGGGCAGGCCATCACGTCCAGCTCGTGGACCTTGGCCGGCAGCCCCGCCCAGGCTTTCCAGCGCGAGTGCGCGCCGACCTCCTGGAAGACCACGACTGCGGCTATGCGGGTCGGTTTGCCGGCGACCTCTGTTGTAAAGTCGCGCACCACGTCGTATATAAGGCGGCTGATATCTCAGTGAAGCCTCTTGTCGTGTCGGAAGAAGACGCGGAAGACCTTGGGCAGGTCGGTTCTGCGGCCCGCCACGGGGTGGAAGACGCTGCAGCGGAAGGGCCGGAAGTACTCGGCTCGGAAGTCGGGGCTCTCGCCGCGCAAGCGCGGCTGCCGCCCTGGGGGTTGGTGCACTGGATCCTGGCGACGCCTCTGCGGTAATCACCGCAGCCGAGAAAGCGCTTCACCGCCTTCGTGATCCGCTCGAGGCGGAACTCCCCGATTCGCCTGGCCAACTCATCCTCGTAGCGGGTGACGAGCTCCGTTAAGTGGGCACGGAAGAGCCTTTGGAGGGAGCTCGCTCCCCTTGTGGCGGTAGCTGCCGGGGGGGCGTCGCATCCAGCGGGAGAACCAGATGGTCTGCCACACGAGAATACACAGCTTCGCCGAGGTCATGGAGACCGGCTGGAAGTTCGTCTTCACGCTGCCCAGGAGCTTCGAGGATTCGACCATCGCCTCCACCATCGCCCGCGTATTCCCGTGCTCCCAGATGAACCGGGCTCTGCGGGCCATCATTCAGTATTGCTTTGACATCCCCTTCGATCCGCCGAATACCGGCAAGATCGCGGTTAAGGTCATCAACTGCTACGGCGACGAGGTAATGAAGGTCAACGAATGCGGGGAAGAAAGGTGGCGCGCGTGGCGATTCACTCTCTTCCCGCTGCAGTACATCTCGTATCGACCGGGCTGTGCTTGTGGGCGTGCCCCATCCCCGAGGAGAGCCGCCCCTTCGTGACGATGTTCAAGATTCCAGGTGTTTCTTGGGCGATCTTGGATGTGTCTTCTCACCGCACAGCGATCTTGCGATGACTCACTGGCTCACGTCAGCCCCGCGCGCTTCAGAGCATCCCACAGGTTCCGGCGTCGCTTGTGCTGAATCCTCCACCGATCCATGACCTTCCGGCATGCATCAGGATCGATCTCTTTGACAGCTCGAAGCCATTGTGCGTGCTCTTCGTAGCGAGAGCCGTGCGCATGTTCGGGATCGGGAACCAGGCTTCGAGCGTTCCATTTCACGCATGCAATGAGCGGCAGCACGATCGATCTCGCGCCTATCTTCTTCAGCCACGCTCGCCGCGCGCTTGCGCATCGCTTGAATCCTTGTACCTCTTCGCTCCGAGCAAGGTTCGCGAAACGCGGATGTGACGTCTTGATCGATGTGACGTACGACAGATCCCCTGCCAGCGCGATGATCTGAGAGCGACTCTTTTTGAACCGCTTCGAATTTCCTTCGAGTAGAGCGAGCCATTGAACAACCTTCGTCTGAAACCACTCACGGCCCTTCGCCTCATCGATCCCGGCCTCTATGAGCCAGGAAACCCACGTATCGTCGAGATCAATCCCTTCCCCGTCCAGGGGGCCGAAGCTGCTTTCAGCCATCATGTTCTCCCACCGGCTCAGGAGAATCCGGGCGGGCTTGCCGATGGAAGATACGAGGAACTTCCTGAAGGCACCCGAAATATCATCCCAGCGGTATGCGTCTCGATACATGAGCTTCTGAAGATCCAGTACCGCAGCCCTGTCCGCATTACCCCTTTCTCTGGCGATCGCGGTGGCGCTTGCGAGTAACTTCATGATCCGTGCATCGGGCGAGGGAGAGTGATATCTGAGCCGCTCAAGAATGAGCTCCTCTTCCGGAACCCACGCTTTGTCGTCCTGATACTCAAACCTCAGCAGACTGGCGAAGGTTTTCTTCACCACTTCATCAGCGCTCGCGAGATCGTGCTTTTTCACGAGATGCTCGATCAACGGCAGACCATATGACCATTCGTTATCGAGTTGGACCATGCAGTCTTCGAGATAGCCTTTGATGTCGAAATGGGCTAGCAATGTATTTTGGACGCGGTGCCATTTCGAGTGTGAGGATGAGAGCCGATTCTGCCATTGAGCTGCTGCTCCTATTTTTCGCATCGCATCGTGGATTTCCCTCTGCGAGCCCCTGGGGAGGGAAGTGAAGAACTCCACGAACGCTTCGTTGTCGAAAGAGATGGCCATGAGCGCGTCTTCAGTTCCGCGGATCCTTTCGAGCAGCTCCAGGATGCCGTTCTCCTTTGCCGACCTCGCGCACCATTCCCACTTCAGGAAGCAGGTCGTCATGACTGGCCCGAGGTCGCATTCTCCCTCGCCCATCCACTCGGGATACGAGTCTACGCCTTCCTTGATTTCCAAAAGCGCATCACGGAAGAGGTCCTTTTCCTCCGTCCAGAGCCAAGGAACACGGTCGATAAGGGGAAGTATATCCTTTGCGACCTCATCGAGGCTCTCCGCAAAGACGTCGCCGGAGAAGCAGGGGGCTTCCCAGTGATTTTCCTGGTCGACGTACCGTCCCTCCTCCTCTCCCAACTCGGCGATGACCTCCCCCCATCTCTCCCAGGCCGACTCCCACTCCCGCTCGCATTTTGCGCGTGTCGCGATCGGTTTCTGTTTCTTCGAATTGCCATCGTGAAAACCCGCAAGGATCGCCGTTGTCCCACTGTCCACGCGCGACGCCAGGGTCGCCAGCCCCTTCGCATCCAAGGGCTCGAAGAGGGCGTCGAGCAGCGCTGCAAGCTCCTCGTCGGTGAGGGCCCGAAGCAGACGTGCTCCCAAGCTCTCTCGCGGATCTCGTTTTTTCATGAATGATCCCTTCTCGCGCGACGAGCTTGCCTTCTTATCCATGGTACCTACTCTCCCCCGGTGCTCTACCCCTGTCAATGACACCTGAACCACTTCACCAGCCGTGCACGACAGATCGATTCCGTCCTGTTGCCGATGGCTTGACTCTACGAGTTCGGCAACTCTACTACAATGCAGACGGATCCTACAGCAGCGGAAAGGAGTATCAATGGCCAGCGCTCCGGCCATTGTACGAGACTTGCGATCAGCGTCTCCCTAAACGCGGGTAAGGTTGGTGCCGCATGATGTTTTTTGCTGAACAATGTACATGGGGTTTCAGGCTCGAGCGGGATACCAGCTTCCAAGGCGACTACATGGCGGGAATGGGGGTATGCGACGACCCCTCCTGCCCTTGCGCCGTCGTCACCATCGGCTGCACGGAGTCGAATCCTGCTCCCGGCGATGCCAAGGGGATTCCGTACATCTTCCAGCTCGATCTCGATGCCCGGAAGGTTGTGAAGGATCTCCTGCCGGAAGCACGACCCGAATCGGCCGAGTTCGCAAAGAGCTATGTGCGGGAGCTCGGTGAGAAGGAATGGGCTCACCTGACGGATATTTTTCTTTTGGCGAAACGCGCGCTGACGGAAAACCTCAATCCGGTGAATGTGAGGCACCAATTCCAAGTCAGGGATATCGAGAACGAGGCCACGATGGTCTCGTATGCGAGCGTTCTCCCTTTTGATGAGAAACTGGTTTTTACCCACGATTCACGAGAAATTTACGTCGAAAATTATTACTGTCTACAATCGGACAGAAACAGCAAAAGCGTCCACTTGGTGTTCCATGAAAAACCGGCCACTAAAAAGCGCCGAGACTCTTCCGCTGTTGCGAGCGCACCCTCTTCGGCGAGGTCGGTCGGCTGTCCTTCTTGTGCCGCATGATCTCGCGCTGCTGCAAAGAAGTGATGGGAAGGTGAACAGAGCGATTGGTGCTGAAGGCGGCCGAGGGGACGCCGTCGAAAAGCTGTCCAACCGCTCCTGCGCCTCGTGCGTGGTTTAGGTGCGGGCGATGTCGGTCTGGGCGAAGTCGTCTCCTACGAACAGGAGCGGTTCGTTGGCGAGCCGTGCCACGGCGTAGGAAAGGCAGTCCCCGAAGTTCAGTGCCGCAGGATGTCGGCCCTTCCCGTAGCGCAGCCAAGCATCCACGGCCGCGCCGTAGTGAGACTCACCAAACGGGACGATGGCGATCGAGGCTTCGGACAGGAATCGAGCCAGCAGAGAACGCGTGTCGCGTTGCAGCCGCGTGGAGAGCACGATGGCGGTCTCGGCCAGCGTTGCGGTGCCGATAGCCGGATCGCTGCTGGCCATCCTCTGCAACAGCTCCTCGTATCCGGGCTCCTTCATTGCGATGGCGACCACCGCCGAGGTGTCCAGGATCATACCCCCTCCTGGCCGTAGCCGAGGATCTGTTCCTCCTCCTCACGGGACATCCTGCGGCCCATTTCCTTGGCCGGAATCTTCGGCCACACCTCGGTCTCGAGAAACCGCCGCAGCCGGGACACGCGGTCGCCGTCGACGATCCGATAGGCAAGTCTTGCCTTGCGCTCCTCGAGGGCTCGGCGCACCGCCTCAGTCTTGGACTCGCCGGCCAGCCGTGCTACCTCTGCAGCCAGCCGCTCGACGCATTATTCTTGATGTTCAGGGCCAAGATTGCCTCCGAATGTAAGTATATAAAGAAATATGGTGGAATTCAACCATGCAGGTGATAGGAAAAGCTATCGCCTCTCACGTTGCCATCGCCCCCAGTCAGGGGCACTGCTCGACACTCCCGCCGGCCCGTACGGACTCCGGGACTCGAACCATGGGTCGGACCGTCACGACCGAACGCCTGAGCGTGGATGTCGAACGACGTTTCCGCGCCGTGCTACCCGAAACCATGATCCGGTGAACACACTCGTCCCCCTCGGAGCTGCTCCCGCCGACTCCGCCGTCACATGGGAACCGTATCTGGCTGCCTGATCACTCCAGTGGAGGCGGGCCCCGACCGTGTCGCTCCAGGCAGGCGATGATGTTGCGGATCTGCGCAGGATCGACGATGACGGCGATCGCCGACATTCGAGATCCGCAGTGGGGAGCGTACGGTTCATACTGCTACACCTCACAGAGAGTGGCTTTGAAAGGCTTAGAAGAGAGCTGGCTGGCCATCGTAACTTCTTTCGGGTAAATGAATTCTCCAGCTCGCGCGCCTGCCGTTTCGCACCCGCGCCACCTCGAGCTTTCCCGAGTTGAGCTTCTGCAATACCCCCTGCTGGCTGATGCCCAGTGTGGCGGCCGCGGCCTTCAAGAATTTCCATCTGCTGTCCCCATCCGCAGGCTTCAGCTTCGAGAGATTCGCTTCCGTCACGACGATGCGCCACGGTGCATCCCGCGTCAACTGCGAACCGCGCAGCAGCACCGAATTAAATCCCTCGGGCATTTGCCGACAACTGAAATCGAGATCTTCCGAGAATCGATAGCCAGCGTAGAAGCAATGGCGTAGATATGTGCCCCCCTTGAAGATCCATCCCTCAGGTTTCAGCCCTGGCTGCGATAAAGCATGAAGGATCCAGAGAATAACGTGATCCTTCTCAACCTGATCGAACCGGAGGCCCTCGGCCTTGGCTCGCGGGTTAATTTCATCCTTGTCAATCATCCAAGATCCTTGACGTTCACTTGCAGGCCCCATCGCCGATCATACTTTCCCTTGCGGGGAAGAAGAGGGTCGAGTGGGGAGAATCCTTTCGACAGTTCGACCTGCTCGCGAAGTGTTTCTGCGTCGCCTAGCGTAAGGGCTTTCATGAGAAATCCCAGGCGCTTCATCACCGCCACGTTTCCAATCTTGGCCGCATACCCGAAGAGCTTCTTGTGATCGAGGTCCTTCCCAACCCTCCGTAAGGCCCTGGCGATCTCCCCCACTCCGCCGGTATATTCTGGGAGGTCTAAACCGTCGACGATGGTCTTCTCCCGATCAGTGATTGAGAACGGACCATCATCGGTCCAGTCTTTCTCGATACCGGAAAAGCGGTGGGGCCTAAGGGAGACGATCTTGTAATAGAAACCAAGCACCTCCTTGGGTGGGTAGCGGACAGGATGATTGGTGGCGACGAACACGGTCCGAGGGATCTGCTCCGTCATGCCGTGTTGCTTCAGTGCGGACCAATAGGCGATTGCGGCGGGACTCACCAGGTGCATCGCGATATGGAACTCGCGTACCTGGGGACCTTCTTCCTCTGCCGCCGAGAGGGGGACCGCGACGCACAGTCCCCATCTGACGCGAACGATCCATCCTTTTTTCAGAAGTCTCCCCAGAAACTGACTCGTCGGTGCGCTTTTACGCTGACCGAGGATCTTCCTTGCCTCCTCGATGGAAAAGAAGCGTTGCTTGCCGATCTTGGAGAGGAAGGCCTCCTCGGTTTTTCCAAGGTGAGGCTCGTGTTCTATCTTGCATGTTGTTGCTCACCCCTACAGCCTATTTACATCATATAACATATAACAAACCATCCTCAAGCTCGCTTGAAAAGTCCCAGAGTTAAACGTGCAACCATCGTTTTGGTACCCTGCTTGGTACCCTGAGTCTTGATGGGAAGGCGGCAGAAATGGCTGATCGAGCTAAGTGTTTACATTTAAAAGTATTGCGTTTGCCCGGAAGAGGACTTGAACCTCCATGCCCTTGCGAGCACTAGACCCTGAATCTATTTTGCGCAGGTCTTGGAGATATCGCTCTCCGTGGCTTGCCGTAGCTCTCTGTAGCTAACTGTATATCGGGTTACGAAATCGATCAAGGACCTCAGATCACTGCGTAGCTGATTGTATCTGTGCGTAGCTCACTGTGACGGCTCTCAGTGTCAGACTCAGTGTCAGAGTTGAGATTCCACTCGAGATCAGCCGCTGAGGGCAGGCGCAGGACGGCTGAGCCTCAGGCCGGTGGTACGGCGCGCTCCAGCTTCGCGCAGAGATCGCGGTACGCCCTTGCCAGCTCGGCTTCGCCGGCGTCCGCCGCCGCTTCTTCGAGCGCGTCGACCATGCGCTCGACCTGTTCACGCTCGAGCTTCACGACGATGGTGTTGCCTCGCTGCGCGAGGAGCCGCATCTTGTCGCCCACGACGGAATCGAGGTCGAGGTCGTTCAGGAGAAGGTCCTTCTCGCTGCGGGTGAGTTCAATGGTGAAGAGTTTTTCCACCACTCCACCCTATCTCTCACCGCTGATGCCTGCAACGGGGGGCCGGGGCAGGAGCAGCCCGATCATCCCCGGTTACGCGGGGAACGCCCCGGTGCACGAGCGCGTCGAGCGCCGCCGCAGG
>JAPLSM010000003.1 GCA_026398635.1 Spirochaetota bacterium
CCTTGCAGCAACGCGCATTCGAACTACTCGGCGTCTCCGTGTAGGTCGCGCAGATGTAGCCAGAAGGGCTCACGCGGGCCTGCCCGTAATTCCATATTTGCCAACGAATTGATTCTGGATCGGGCGGAAAAGTTCGGTCTAACCCGAGGCGTCGCTCGAAGATACGAGCAGAAACTCTTCGCGTTCGCAAACCGGCTGACGTCGATCACATCGCTCATCAGGGCGATCGCCGTCAGCGGACTGAACCCCCGGATACCCAGCAGGAGTTCCACCTCCCGCTTGAACCTTCTGTACCCGCGCAGGTAGATCTGGTCCTTGATCCCATCCTGTTCCATCTGGAGGTTCTGGAGCGCCCGATATGCCGAGACGATCTGAAACTTCCACACCTGAGCCACCTCGAATCCTTCGATCAGTGACGCGAAGCCCTTTTTGTCGATTTCTCCACGGTCGATGCAGATGCCATTCTGCTTCAGGATCGAGTAAATGCGATTCTTTATCTGCACCTTCGTTTTGTTGTAGAGGCGGTAGGTCGTGAACAAACCCCTCAGTTCCCTGATCTCAGCATCCGGCACGTATACCGTCGGCAGGTCCTGGTTCCTCTCGCCCATCGCGACATAGAAGGAGAGCTTTCGGACCAGGTGCCGACCGTCGATCTTGTCGGTCTTGTTCCCGCTGGAGCGGAGGTCGTTGGTGTCGTAGACCAGGCAGGCTTTGACTCGCGGCCGCACTTGGTCGTGGAACCAGAAGGCTTTCGTGGAGTTCTCGAGCAACACGTAGTCGCTCTCGGTCAGCGAGCCCATGAACTTCGCGTAGGATTCCTCTTTGAAGGTGAACGTCGAAACCACCTCCTGGAGTTTGTCCTCCTTCATTACCATTCGTGCCACCGTGAACCTGTCCGAATGTAAGTCGATTCCGTAGCAGCTCATCTCCCCTCCTCCCTTCGTCTGCGTGTCTCACAGTCCCCTTGGCGGCGGTTCGCTGACGCAGCAGCTGGGCGAGGCGAGCGGTGTCGTGGATGGGAAGGAAGTAGAACTGGCCCTCCGGGTCGAAGCCGTCCTCGAGGATCAGGGCATGGAAGTGAGGGTAAAACCGGAGCGCGTCGTCAAAGGGCTGATAGGCGGCCGCGGCGGAGTAGAACTCGGCGATCAGTGAGAAGATGAGCCGGGAGATCCGGCCGAAGAGGCGTTGGTCGTAGCGAAGGAAGACGCGAAGAGCCTTGGGGAGCGTGAAGACGAACTGCCGGTGCGGCAGGGCAAGCAGCAGGTGCTCGTCGAGGTACTCGGCGAAGAGGAGGGGCCGCTTCTGGCTGCAGGGCGGGCACAGGTGGAAGCCCCTGCACGAAAAAGGCCTGAAATACTCGTGCCGGCATTCAGGGTTCGAACAGCGGATGCGGGCAACTCCCTGTCGATAGTCGCCGCAGGCAAGAAAGCGTGTCGCAACGCGGGAGATCCGTTCGATGCGGAAGTTCCCTAGCTCCTTCGCGTAGCGCGCATCGTACTCCGCCGCGAAGCTGGCGAAGTGGTCTTGGAACACATGCTGCGGGGTATTGGTGCCTCGCTGGGCGTAGGCCGCCTGCGGTGAGACAGATGGTGTCGCCACGGCCTGCACAGAGAAGAGAAACGAGGGGAAGAGCCATAACAATTGCGAGGTAGCCGCCGCCGGGGTGCGCCAGCGCGTGAGCGGGCGCAGCGGAAAGCCCGCAGACGCGCTGAGTCAGACCGACCATGGCCGAGTTCGCGAGGGGCTCCTCCGCTTCGTACCGGTCGTTCGCAGCGAGGACTTGGAGCGCAGCACGCGACCCGCCGGGCAGCACCGCACTGCCCCTTGGGTGGACCACTGTACCGCCCGAGCCGCGCAGGAGATCGGGGCCGACTTCGTGAAGAACCTACTACACCGGCGACCCCGAGAGCTTCCACCGGGTCGTGGAGGGCTGCCCCGTGTCCGTGGTCATCCTCGGGGGCGAGACGTTCTACGACCGGCTTCCCTTCATCTTCCAGTCGTCGGTCCTCGAGACGCTCGAGGACCTGAACGTGTTCTTCATCCGCAACTGCCAGTTCGCCTTCCGCACCCACCTCTTCTCGCACATGATCATCGCGCCGGAGCGGGACGGCGTGCGCCCGACCGACGACGTGGACGTGGCGGTCGTCCGGCTCATGGGCAAGGCGAACAACAAGCCATACGACTGGATCCAGCACAGCCTGTCGAACGTGCTGCCGTCGAAGCCCGCCTACTACTCGTACTACGACGAGGATTCCCGCGACGGGTTCGCCCTGTTCCCCGTCGTGGAGCGGAACACGAACATCCACTCGGGCACGCCCGTCTACCAGAACCACGCGACGCTGCTCACCGAGGTCCACGGGTGGTCGATGGCCGCGGCGCGGACCCACGGCGCGTGACACAGCTTACCGACCGCCCGCTGCTACGGGCTCCCCGCCCGACGCCGCTGCACGTCCAGCCAGCGCGGTCTGCCTAAAGTCCCATCCCAGGAATGTTGTATCATTTACAAAAAATAACAAATATGTTATCTATCATATATGGAGTACGGCGATCTTGTCACTTTGACAGGAGGGATGCCATGGTTCGACCTGCCGCTGCTGGTCCAGGCGTTCAACGACCGGCGGCAGAGTCTTCGGGTCCAGCTTTCACGCTGGCTCGGGCAGGGCAAGGTGGTCGCGCTGCGACGCGGCATGTATACGCTGCCGGACGCTTATCGGAAGGTTCCGGTGGTTCCCGCTGCCCTTTCGAACGCGCTGTACCGCCCATCCTATCTCAGCGGCCCTTGGGCGCTCGCGTTCCATGACATGATCCCCGAGCAGGTGGTCTGGCTCACGGCTGTCTCGCCGCGTGTACCGCGGCGCTTCGAGAACCACTTCGGCGTCTTCGAGTACCGTACCATCAAGCAGTCGTTCTTCTTCGGCTATCAGGCTGCAGGATACGGCGGGCAGGAAATCTTTGTGGCCGAGCCCGAAAAGGCGATGCTGGATCACTGGTATCTGACACCGGGCGAATGGACCACCGACCGTCTCGACGAAATGCGGTACCAGAACCCGGACTTGGTCTCGGCCGCAACCCTGCGCGCGTACTGCGAGCGTTTTCACAGCCCGCGGCTCTCGCGGGCCGTCGATCGCTGGCTGGCTCTGGCGTCGGAATTCGGGAAAGGCACGGAACGTATATGAAGGAACAGGCCGTAGCGCTGATCCGCGGGGTGGAGGATCCGAGATTGGCGGTGAACCGTCTACGGGAATACCTCCAGTCCCTCGTGCTGCGATCCCTGCACGAATGCGAGGCGTTTCGGCCGATGGCGTTCACCGGCGGTACGGCCCTGCGGTTCATGCACGACCTGCCGCGTTTCTCGGAGGACCTGGACTTCTCGCTGATCGTACCCGGAAGCTACGCGGGCAGGGATTGGATGGCCAGGATCAAGCGTGACCTGTCATTCGCCGGATTCGACGTCGACGTGACGTGGAACGAGCGGAACGTGGTGCATGTCGGCTGGGTACGCGTCGCGGGTTTGCTGCACGAGGCGGGCCTCTCGGGAATGCCCGCGCAGAAGCTTTCCATAAAGATCGAAATCGACACGAATCCACCGGCCGGCGCTCGCAGCGAGAAGCGGCTGGTGACCCGCCACGTGACGTTCTTGCTGCAGTATTACGACCTGCCCTCGATGATGGCCGGAAAACTGCACGCAGTGCTGACCAGGAAATTCACCAAGGGCCGTGACTGGTACGATCTCGCCTGGTACCTGTCGCACCGGCCGTCGGTCGCTCCGAACCTGGCGCTGCTGGGCAATGCGCTCGACCAGACGCAGGGCGCCGGGCGGTGCGATCCGCAGAACTGGAGATCGCTGGTCCGCGATCGGCTCGCCGCGCTCGACGTTGATGCGGTCGCACGGGATGTCCGCCCTTTTCTCGAACGGCCGCACGATGTCGGCATGCTCACCCGGGAGAACCTTGCGGGGTTGCTCGAAGGGCAGTAACACTCCGCACGTTTCATGCTCTCCGCCGTTTCCAGCCATGCACGTGGGCGCGATTGGTGCGCTCGTCGCCGACGCGGCCTGCCTGCGCGGCGCGCCTATCCCTTCACCGACCCGATCATGATCCCGCTCGTGAAGTACCGCTGCAGGAACGGGTAGATCGCGAGGATGGGCAGCATCGCCGTGATGGTTACCGCGGCTTGGATGGCCTCGGGACCCGCCTTGCTCATCAGGGCGCCCCGGTCGAAGGGGAGCTGGTCCTCGAGCATGTGCTGGGTGAGAATGTCGCGCAGCACCACCTGGATGGTGTACTTCGACGGGCTGGTGAGGAAGAGCACGGCGGGCATGAAGATGTTCCAGTTCGCGATCAGGTAGAAGAGGCCGATGGCTGCGATCACGGGCTTCGAGAGCGGCATGAAGATGCTGAAGAGGATGCGCAGTTCGCCCGCCCCGTCGATGAACGCGGATTCCTCGAGGCTGTCCGGTATGGTCTGAAAATAGTTCTTCACGATGATCATGTTGAACGTGGTGATGGCGTAGGGCAGGATGAGGGCCCACAGGGAGTTGATGAGCCCGAGGGACTTGACGAGGATGTACATCGGGATGATGCCCGTGGGGAAGAGCATCGTGAACACGACGACGGTGACGAAGCTCCTCCGCAGGGGGAGGCGCTTCCGCGAGAGCGGGTAGGCGATGAGGGCGCTCATGAGGAGGTTGATGGCCGTCCCGACGACCCCGACGATGAGACTGTTGCGGAACCCCAGGATGATCCCCCGCGCCTGGAGGATCTTCTCGTACCCGTTCAGCGTCACCTTCACCGGCCACAGCCAGACCTGACCCTGCTGGATGTAGAACTCCGGGCTGAAGGATTTCGCCAGCACGTTCACGAAGGGAAACGCGCACGCCAGCGCGAACACCACGAGAAAGACGTACGCCAGGACGATGAATGCCTTTTCCGAGATGAGGTACTTCGCAAACCTCAACCGCGCCATCCGGTCCTCCTCACCACAGGCCGTTGTCGGTGATCTTCTTCAGTATCCAGTTGGACGACAGGACCATGATGAAGCCGATGGTCGAGTTGAAGAGGCCGAGCGCCGTCGTGTAGGAGAACCTTCCGCCCTGGATGCCCTGGCGGTAGTTGAAGGTGTCGATGACGTCGCCGACCTCGTACACCATAGGGTTGTAGAGGATGTAGACCTGCTCGAAGTCCACGGTCAGGACCTGGCCGAGCTTCAGGATGAAGAGGATCGTGATGACGGGGGCGATGCCGGGGAGCGTGATGTGGCGGATCCGCTGGAACAGGTTGGCCCCGTCGCAGATCGACGCCTCGTAGATCTCCTCGTCGACCCCGGCCAGGGCTGCCATGTAGATCACGGTGTAGTAGCCCGAGTTCTTCAGGAGGTCGGAGACGACCAGGATGGGCCGGAACCACGCCGGGCTCGCGAGGAAGTAGATCGGCTTCATCCCGAGCGCCTTGAGCAGGAAGTTCAGCATCCCCGCCGACGGAGAGAGGAGGGAGAACAGGATGCTCGCGTAGATGACCCAGGAGATGAAGAAGGGGATGAAGGTGATCGTCTGGATGGTCTTGCGGAAGGCCGCGCTGAGCACCTCGTTCAGGAGAATGGCCAGGAGGATCGGGAAGGGGAAGCTCACGAGCAGCTTCATCCCGCTGATCACGACGGTGTTCCTGAGCACCTTGAGGAACTCGGGGTCCTTGAACAAGGCGCGGAAGTTGCCCAGGCCGATCCAGGGGCTCCGCCAGAACCCGAGCCCCCACTGGAAATCCTTGAAGGCGATGATGTTCCACCAGTACGGGACGTAGCGGAAGAGGGCGTACCAGACGAGGATCGCCAGCGTCATGAGGAAGAGGCAACAAACGACGCCCATATGCGCCGGGCTCCCTACTTCACCGGGATGAGCCTGTTGACGTCGGCTTCGATCTCGGGTCCGCCGTTCGCGTTGTAGAACGCGAGCCAGTCGTTCCAGACCTGGTTGGCGTTCTGGCCCGAGACGATCTTGCTGGCCATCTCGCGGAACTTGGTCTGCAGGCCGACGAAGTACTTCGCGTCCGCGGGGACCGGGACGGTCTTGGTCGTGGTCACCGCCCACTTGT
>JAPLSM010000050.1 GCA_026398635.1 Spirochaetota bacterium
CGCCTATTCTTCCGGTTCTCCCGCGGCCCGGCGCAGGCGGTTGTTGAGCGCGCGCCGGCTCAGGCCCAGGAGCTTCGCCGCGGTGGTCTGATTGCCATCGGCCCGGCGCAGCGCCTCTTCGATTAAGAGGCGCTCCGCATCCGGGAGCGTCGGCAGCACCTCGCCGAAAGCGATCGCCCGACGGCTGCCGGCGTCCTCGGCCGAACCCGCCGACCCCTCCGGCGCCTCCTCCGGGCCGGCTCCGCTGCCGAATGCTGCGATGGCCTCGGGTCCGATCTTCTCGCGGAAGGATTCCAGCGAGAGCACGCCCGAGCGGTGACGGCTGACCGCGTCGTTGACCATTCCCTCGAGCTCACGCACGTTCCCCGGGAACGCGTAGGCTCCCAGGAGCCCGACGAGCTCCTTCGGCGGCGTGGGCCGTGTCCGGCCGAGCAGCGCCGCGGCCTTGTCGAGGAAGTGGTCTACGAGCAGCGGCAGGTCCTCCCGGCGCCGGCGCAGGGGTGGGAGGTGCACGTGGTGCGAGCGCAGCCGGTAGTAGAGGTCGCGCCGGAACTCGCCCTTCTCCTGCATTGCCGCGAGGTCCCGGTTGGTGGCCACCACGATGCGGGCGTCGGATGCCTTCTGCAGATCGGAGCCGATGGGGTAGTAGCGCCCCTCCTGCAGCAGGCGCAGGAGCTTGACCTGCGAAGCGGTGGCGAGGTCGCCGATCTCGTCGAGGAAGAGGGTGCCGCCCGCCGCCTGCTCGATGAGGCCAGGCCGGTCCCGGTCGGCGCCCGTGAACCCACCGCGCCGGTGGCCGAACAGCGCGTCGCTGAAGAGCGTGTCGTCGAGCCCCGCGGCGTTGACGGGCACGAAGGCGCCCGTCCTGCCGCTGAGGGCGTGGATCGCGCGGGCGATGAGCTCCTTGCCGACGCCCGTCTCCCCGGTCACGAGCACGGGGAGGGGGGTGGATGCGATGGCCTCCACGTAGCGGAACACCCCGTGCATCGACGGGCTGTCCGTCATGATGGCCGCGAACGCCTCGGGGTGCTCGAGGCCGTCAGCCTGGAGCGCCCGGGCGAGCCGCTCGTTCTCGCCGCGCGCCTGGCGCATCTCGACTGCGTGACGCACGGCGCTCACGAGGCGCGCGTCCTCGACGGGCTTCACGAGATAGTCGAAGGCGCCGTCCCGCATGCACTGCACGGCCGTGTCGAGCTCGTCGTTGGCGGTGACGACGATGACGGGCACCTCGGGGTGCTCCTGCACGATCCGGGGCAGGAGCTCGCGGCCCGTGAAGTGCGGCATACTCAGGTCCAGCAGCACCGCGGACCACTCCCCTGCGGCCAGCTTCCCCGCCGCGAGCCGGCTGTCCCGGCAGGTGACGATGTTCGTGATGCCCTCCGAGCGCAGCGTGATGTCGGCGGCGGCGAGCGACTGCTCCTCGTCGTCGACGATCAGGACCGGCGCCTGGGGGTTGCGGGCGACGCTCACGGGCGTGTCCTCATCGGCGGTCCTCCGTGCCGGGATTCCGACCGGCGAGCGGCAGGCTCACCGTGGCGACCGTGCCCCGGCCCTCCTCGGAGGCGAGCGTGAGCTCGCCGCCGTGGTTCTGCACGATGTTGTACGAGATCGACAGGCCCAGGCCCGTGCCGCCCCGGTCCTGCTTGGTGGTGAAGAACGGGTCGAAGATGCGGGTCCGGTTTTCCGCCGAGATGCCCGAGCCCTCGTCGGCGACCTCGATCAGCACCCGCGCCGTCTCTCGGTCGAAGCGCGTCGACACCCGGATGGTTCGGTCGCGCGAGGGCAGGGCGTCGCACGCGTTGGTGAGCAGGTTGACCGCGACCTGCTCGAGCTGCTGGAAGGTCCCCCGGATGCGGGGGACCCCGGGATCGCAGGAGGCGGAGAACCGGTCGGTGGACTTCGACAACAGGTGGCGCACCAGGGTGACGGCCGAGTCGACCACCGCGTTGGGATCGACCTCGCGCGAGAGGTCTCCGGGGTCCCTCCGGGCGAAGTCCCGGAGGTTCTGGACGATCTTCTTGATGCGCTGCGCGCCCTCGTGGATCCCGTCCACGAGCTGCGAGATGCGCGGCCAGGCTTCGCTGAAAGGCATGCCCGCCAGCAGGAACTCGCCGTGCGCCCGGTGGTACTCGCTCAGGATCGGCTCCAGATCCTTCCACACGCGCGCGCAGATCCGGCCGTTCAGCAGGATGAAGTTGTTGGGGTTGTTGATCTCGTGGGCGACGCCCGAGACGAGCACTCCCAGCGAGGCGAGCTTGTCCGCCTGGATCAGCTGCCGCGCCTGCAGCCGCTCGCGCTCTTCGGACCGCCGCCGCTCGGTGACGTCCACGTGCGTGCCGACCATGCGCTGCACCCGGCCCGCCGCGTCGCGCTCGGCGACCGCGCCGCTGGAGACGATCCAGCGCCAGCCCCCGTCGGCGGCGCGCATGCGGAACTCGATCGAGAAGTCGGTGCCCTCGCGCACGTGCCGGGCCACCTCGTCCCGGGCGCGCTCGCGGTCGTCGGGGTGGAGCAGCGACAGCCAGGTGTTGAACTCCTGCCGCAGGGTGTCCGGCGCGTAGCCCAGCATGGTGAACCAGCGGGTGTCGTAGTAGGTCTCGCCGTGCGCGGGGTCGAGCTCCCAGATGCCGCTGCCGGTCGCCTCGAGGGCGGCGGCCAGGCGCTGCTCGCTGTGCCCGAAGCGGCGCTTGAGGCGTCGCTGGCTCTCGCCGTAGGCGAGCGAGACCACGAACAGCGCCAGCAGCACGCCTAACACCGCCGCCCCGGCCCAGACCCAGGTCTTGTTGCGCTGGTAGAAAGTAAACGGGCTGTTCACGACCTCCGCGTCCCGCGGCACGAGGTGCAGCGGCACGCCGGAGCGGCGCAGCTCGTTCCAGTCGATCAGGAGGCGGGTGGTGCCCCGGCGCTCGACCGGCAGGTCGTCCGCATCCGCCCCCCGGAGGATGCGCAGCGCCAGGCCGGCCGCCGCCTCGCCCACCAGCGCTCCCCGGGTGATCGAGCCGCCCACGATGCCGCTGCCGAACACGGACTCCCAGCAGGCGTACATCGGCCGCCGGATCGCATCAGATACCGCCCGGGTGCCCTCGGCGAGCGGGAGAGGCCTGCCTTCCGAGTCGGAGAAGTACGCGAGCGTGAAGACGATCGTGTCGGCGGGAATCGACGATGCCCGGGCCCGAATGTCGGGCAGCTCGGGGTCCTCCCAGAACTCGAGCGTCATCTCCTGCCGGAACTCCTGGCGGGCCGCGGCTGCCAGGCGCTCGTAGGCCGTGTACTCCGCCCTGATGGTGCTGTTGGCGAAGATCAGCACGTGCTTCGCGTCGGGGTGCAGCAGGCGCATGAGCGCGAAGGTGCCGGCGAAGTCGAGCTCGCCGATCACGCCCGTGATGTCCCGCTCGCCGCGGAGGAGGGCAGGCTCGTACCGGTCGATGCCGCAGAACACGATCGGCACGGCCCGGAAGAACTCGGCCCGGTTCGCCACGGCGAAGTCGAGGGCCTGGTTGTCCACGCAGATCACCGCGTTGAACCGGATGTCCGGAAAACGCAGTCGGAAGACCGCGGGGTAATCCCGGGGATCGGTGTCAAGCACGTTGAGGTACTCGTAGCGGAAGATCCATGAGAAGGTGCCGTCGCGCGCGAAGGCCGATCGGATGCCCTCGGTGACGTTCTGCACCCACCCCGGCCCCTCCTCGAGGGAATGCAGCACGAGAACCGTCCGGGTCGGCTTCGACCCCGACTGGGCTTCGCAGGGACCGAGCGCCGCGCACAGGAGGAGCAGGGCGAAGAGCCGCGGTCGTCGCAGGATCACCCGTCGAGCGTAGTGCGTCGACCCTGACCGGTCAACCCGGAGGGGTGCCACGGAACAGCTGCATGGCCACAGCGCTGCAGCACGAGTGTCTCAGACGGGGTTGACTCGCTGCCCCAGGGGGTGGAATTCGGGTGTCATTCTGGCATGATCCTTGCATTACAATGGGCGAGGAGAGGGCACATGCACGCGAGCTGGTACCTGGAACAGACCGTCCACACTGAGCGCCACAAGGATTTTTTGCGTCGGGCTGAGGAGACGAGCAAGAACGACAGGCTCTGGGCCGGCACGAGCCCCGCGGACTCCCGGAAATCAGCGGTCTCGGCGCAGCCGACGCAGCTGCTGGAAAGCTCGCTCTCCCGGTTCGTGCGCGACGCGCTGTCGCTCGTGCTTCGTGCGCCGTCGCTTTTCGGCACCCTGCTCCGATTCGCCCGGGGACAGCGGAGGGCCGCCCGGGTGCGGGCCTCGTGGGAAGCCCGGGGCACCCACGTGCCGCCCCTCATGATCGCAAGCATCACCGAGACCTGCAACCTGCGCTGCAAGGGTTGCTACGCCATGGCCCATCGACACGGCGCGGAGAACGAACTCGCGACCGCCCGCTGGAGCGGGCTCTTCCGCGAGGCTTCGGGGCTCGGTATCTCGTTCGTGCTCGTGGCCGGCGGCGAACCTTTCGCCCGCTGGGAGGTGATCGAGGCCGCAGCGGGCACGCCGGACACGCTGTTCGCGGTGTTCACCAACGGGCTGCTGATCGCGCCGCGTGCGATCGAGGCGATCAGGCGAAGCCGCAACGTGATCCCCATCATCAGCCTCGAAGGGCCGCAGCGGGAAACGGACAGCCGGCGGGGCTCCGGCGTGTACCGCCGGGTGATGCAGGCCATGGGACGCCTGCGGTCCGCCGGCATCCCCTTCGGCGCCTCCCTCACGGTAACGAGCGTCAACCTGGACGTCGTCACCTCGCCGGCCTTCATCCGTTCGCTCACCGGCGCGGGCGCGCGCATCGTCTTCTTCGTGGAATACACCCCGATCCAGCCGGGCACCGAGGCGCTGGCGCTTTCGGAAATCCAGCGCGCGGAACTGCGCCGAAGGGTGGACGCATTCCATGCGGAGCGACGGGCGCTGTTCGTCGCGTTTCCCGGGGATGAGGAGCGGTACGGGGGCTGCCTGGCCGCTGGCCGCGGGTTCATCCACGTCGACCCGCAGGGCCGGCTGGAACCCTGTCCGTTCGCGCCGTTCTCGGACACGAACGTGCGTGAAACGTCCCTCGCGGAAGCACTGCGCTCGCCGTTCCTCGCCGCCATCCGGGAGAACCACGGCAGGCTCACGGAGACGCGGGGCGGCTGCGCGCTCTGGGCGGAGCGCGACTGGGTCCGGACGCTCCTCGCACCGGCGGATGAAGCATGCGGCGATCTCGAGGAGCGGGCGGGCTGAGTACTGTCGGGTGATCAGGTGCGGGGAATGAACGCGCTGCGGATCGGTCTCGCGGCGGCGGTGCTTCTCGGGCTCGCCCTGCCGGCGTGCGCGCTCGGCACGGACGAGGATGCTTCGGTGCCGCTCGCAGTGGAGGGCAGCGGGAGGGTGGTGACCGAGGCGCGGCGGGTGACGGCCTTCAGGGGGATCGCGTTCGGCGCCATTGGCGACATGCGTGTCGAGCCGGGACCTGCCGCGGGGATCACGGTCGAGGCGGAAGACAACATCGCTGCGCTGATCGCGACCGAGGTGCGCGGCGGCATGCTGGAGGTCCGGTTCCGACGCGAAGGCCTGAGCGTGCACCCCACCCGGCCGATCAGGTTCATCGTGACCGTGCGGTCGCTGTCTCAAATCGATGCCTCCGGTGCCGGGTCGATCCGGTCCACCGGGCTCGAGGGCAGGCGCTTGTCCGTGACCCTGTCGGGTGCCGGGTCCATCAGCCTGTCCCGCCTCGCCGTCTCGTCGCTCGAAGCGGACATCTCGGGCGCCGGCAGCCTCGAGACGGACGGCGCGGCCGGCGACCAGGACATCCGGCTGTCCGGTGTGGGCAGCTACCGTGCCGGAGAGCTCGCGGGCCGCAGCGCCCGGATACACCTGTCCGGCGTGGGCTCGGCGAGGGTCAGCGTCACCGATCGTCTCGACGTGACCCTCACGGGCCTGGGTTCCGTCGAGTACAACCAGGCTCCCCGGATCACCTCCCGGGTGACCGGATTCGGCCGGCTGCGCCGGCTCGGACCGAAATAACCGCTGCCGCCGAACAGGCGCAACGCCCGCCGCAGGCCCGCGACGGAGGCGATGCCGGGCTCCCGCCCGCCGCCGCGCTTGACGCCCCGCCGGGCCTCGGGTACACCGGGCCCATGCCCGCCTTCACGATCCGCGAGATGACCGACGGCGACTACGACGCCGTGCACGCCCTGTGGAAGGCGACGCCCGGCATCGGGCTGAGCGAGGCGGATGAACGGCCGAACATCGCGTCGTTCCTCGTGCACAACCGGGGCCTGAGCTTCGTTGCCGAGGCCGGCGGGGAGCTCGCCGGCGCCGTGCTCAGCAGCTTCGACGGCAGGAGGGGCTACCTCCACCACCTCGCCGTCGCGCCGGGCCGCCGTCGCGCGGGCATCGGCCGGGCTCTCGTCGCGCGATCGCTCGAGGCGCTCGGAGGCCGGGGCGTGCGCCGGTGCCACATCTTCGTCATGGCAGCGAACGAGGACGGGCGCCGGTTCTGGGAGCGGGTCGGCTGGTTCCGCCGCGACGACCTGCTCGTGATGTCGAAGGACGTGGCCCCGCGGTGAACCTGCGCGATACGGCCGATGCTCTCGCGACCCTCGGCTTCGACCACGCGGTCCTCCCGTCGGGAAGCGAGGGCGCCGTGCTCGTGTCAAGCGACTGCGGCAGGCTGCTCGGCCTCTGGCCGAACGGGAGGGCGGAGAACGCGCTGTGGACAGACCCCGGGTTCTTCGAGGCGCTGCGGGGGGCCGCGCGCCGCGAGGAGTGGATGAACCCCGGCGGCGACTGGGTGTGGCTCGGCCCCGACGAGGAGTTCCTCGATCCCGGCACCGGCACGCCGCCTTCCGTGGACCCCGGCCGTTACGTGAGCCTGGGCGACCGTGACGGCTGCCGGATGGAAAACCGGGGCGACGCCTGGGTTGCCCGGTCGGGCGCCCGAGTGGCGTTCCGTATCGAGCGCCGGTTCACGGCGTTCGATACGAGGGAGCTCGCCGCGGCCTGGGCGGTCCCGCACCTGCGCCAGGCGGGGTGCGGGGAGACGACGGTGCTCGAGATCGCGGCCGACGCGCCCCGGGTCCGTCTGCGGGGCATCGCGCAGGTCCCGGCGGGGGGCGAGACGTGGATCCCGCTCGCGAGGCGGTGGGCGGAACGCGCCCCGGGTCCGTCTGCGGGGCATCGCGCAGGTCCCGGCGGGGGGCGAGACGTGGATCCCGCTCGCGAGGCGGTGGGCGGAAACCCCGCTCGCCGCCGAGCCGATCGGCAGCTTCGCCGTGGAAGCGGGTTGCGCGGTGGTGCACGCCGGCGGCCCGCGCCGCACACTGGCGTTCGGCGGCGCCGACGCACGATCGCGGCTTCTCCACCTGTCGAAGCTCGGCGCGGAACGGTCGCTGCTGCTCGTGAAGGAGTGCGAGGGGGAGGAGCCGGCTGACCTCGCGTGCACGACGGGAGGCGACGGGCGGTGCACCGAACTCTGCCTCGATTCGCCGGACGCCGGCGGCACCACCGGCCGGCAGCGGCTCGTGTGGCGCCAGGTCCTGTACGCCGTGCTCGGCAGGACGGTGGAGATC
>JAPLSM010000100.1 GCA_026398635.1 Spirochaetota bacterium
CCCCTCTACGCCGAGGAGCAGAAGGCGAACCTGGTGGAGGACGTGAACGCCCTGGCCAGGGACTTCCTGCGTTCGCTCCGGCGGGGATTCCTCGTGAGCCCTCCGAGCCTCGAGCGGCTGCGGGAGCTGGCAAAGCAGCTCGCGGGCAGCCGGAACCTGGAGCAGATACGCAAGAAGGAACCGCTCGAGCGGTACTTGTTGGTCTACTTCATCAAGTGCCTCGACCTGAAGCGGTAGGCTGAGCCCGCTGCCCTTTCCGGGATCCGTCGCCGGATTCGGTCGGCGACCCGCGGGTGGTGTCGCGGGCGATGGCGAACGAGAGGGCCTCGAAGAGGACCTTGCCCGCGAGGATGCCCCAGGCCATCCAGTTTCCCAGCCTGAGCATGACCAGGCAGAAGCCGCCCGCGATGATGGTGACGTGGGGCAGGAAGAGCGCGAGCCAGGCCTCACGGGCGATGCGCTCCTGCTCGCCGTCATCCTGCCCGGGTACGCGCCTGCCGAGAACGGCGCGCACGAGGTCCACCACGGTCCAGAACGCGAGCACCCCGGCGAGCAAGAGGACGCTGCGAACGGGAGGCGCCGTGAGCCGGGGCGCTGCGGGATCGGAGAAGATGCCCGTCACACCGGCCGCCGAGAAGCACAGGACGAAGACGAGGTGGGCCGCCGGGAAGGCGAGGTACGGGCCGCGGAGGGGGGGCCGGCGCAGGATGGCCTGCCGGGCGTACAGGCCGGCGAGCGACAGGACCTCCTCGATCCACAACCCCCACAGGAAGAGCAGCGGCGTGCTGCCGCCGCGCAGGATGGAGAATCCCAGCACGGCGATCGAGACGAGCCTTCCGACGATCTCGAAGGCGATGACCGGCGCGGTCGGCATGCCGGCCCCTACTTCAGCGCCCTGATCCTCACCTCGATTCCCTTGCCGGCGAGCAGCGAGGTGAGACGCTTCGGGTCCGTGTCCCCGTAGTGGTACGGGTAGAGCACCTTCGGCTTGAACGCGAGCGCCGCGTCGGCCGCCATCTCGGGAGTCATGGTATAGGGCAGGTTCATCGGCAGGAAGGCCACGTCGATCGCCGTGAGCGCCTTCATCTCCGGCGTGTTCTCCGTGTCGCCCGCCACGTAGACGCGGAGTCCGCCGAGGGTCAGGACGTACCCATTTCCTTCGCCCTTAGGGTGGAAGGGCTTGCCCGCGGATCGCTCGTGCTTGATGTTGTACGCGGGCACCGCCTCCACGACGATCCCCTTGAACGTGCGACGGTCGCCGTTGGCCATCACCGTGCCCTTCACCTTTGCCGCGCACTTCGCGGTGATGACGATCTCGGTACCCTGCTTCCGGATGGCAGCGATCGCCGCCGCGTCGAGATGGTCGAAGTGGTCGTGCGTCACGAGCACGAGGTCGGCCTTCGGCAGCTTCGTGTAGTCCGCGTACTCGCCCACCGGGTCGACGTGCACGACGAGCGAGCCCCACGCGATCACCAGGGTTCCGTGGCCCACGAAGGTGATCGTCACGTCGCCGTCCTTCGCGGGGAACGTGTCCTGCGAGAACCCGGCCTGGCCGGCCAGGCCGCCGGCCGCCATCAGGAACAGTAGCCCGGGAACCATCTTCGCCATCGGTGAGCCTCCGGGCGGCAGTATACTCCGCCCCCCCGTTCGGGTGCCATGCCCGGCGCGCGCCTCGGTTGACAGGCGGCGCCCGGACCGTCCATACCGGTCGGCGATGTTCGACTTCGACACCCTCCCCGACCGCCGGGGGACCGCGTCCCTCAAATGGGATTTTGGCGGGCGCATCGCGGGCCGCGAGGGCCTGCTGCCCCTCTGGGTCGCGGACATGGACTTCGCCGCGCCGCCCTTCATTGCCGATGCCGTGGCCCGGCGGGCCGCGCACGGGGTGTTCGGCTACACCCTCGAGCCCGAATCGTACTTCGAGGCGGTGATGCGGTGGCTCGCGGTCCGGCAGGGCTGGGACGTTCGGCGCGAGTGGCTCGTGACCGCGCCCGGCGTGGTGCAGACCATCTCCGCGTCCCTGCTCGCCGCGAGCGGCCCCGGCGACCGGATCGTGATCCAGCCGCCGGTGTACTACCCGTTCGCGCTTCGCATCCGGGCGAACGGCCGCGAGGTGGCGGAGAACCCGCTCGTGCTGGACGGCGACCGGTACCGCATGGACCACGAAGGCCTCGAGCGCGAGCTCGCGGCGGGCGCCCGGATGCTGATCCTCTGCAGCCCCCACAATCCCGGCGGCCGGGCGTGGACGCGGGAGGAGTTGGGACGGGCGGCGGAGCTGTGCGCGCGGCACGGCGTGGTCATCGTGAGCGACGAGATTCACGCCGATCTCGTGCTGCACGGCCGGCGGCACGTTCCGGTCGCCTCGGTGTCGGAGGAAGCGGCCCGGATCACCATCACCTGCGTGTCGGCCACGAAGACGTTCAACCTCGCCGGCCTCGGCGGATCGCTCGCGGTCGTGAGCGACGAGGGCCTGCGGAACCGGCTCCAGACCGCCCTCGGCGCCCAGTGCGGTGGGACGGCCAACTGCTTCGCGGTGGCAGCGTCCGAGGCCGCGTGGCGGCAGGGAGCGGGATGGCTGGACGAGATGCTCGCGTACGTGGCCGGCAATCTCGCATACCTCTCCGACCGCCTGTCGCGCGAGCTCGCCGGCGCCCGTGTGCTTCCCCTCGAGGCCACCTACCTCGCGTGGATCGACCTGCGGCGGCTCGGCCTGCCCGACGACGAGGTCCGCAGCCGTTTGCTCGACGCGGGGATCTGGCTGGATGAGGGCAGGAAGTTCGGGACGGGAGGCGAAGGGTTCCAGCGCCTTAACCTGGCCTGCCCGCGCGAGGTCCTGTCGCGGGCCGTGGACGGCATGGTGCGGGCGCTCGCCGGCGGGAGGGCCGGCGGGGCGGTGCGGTAGCCCGCCCTAGGGGCGGTGCGGTAGTCCATTGGCGCGGCAGCGAGTCGCCGGGCGACTCGCGGGAGCGCCGCCCAAGTGATCCCGTCAGCGTTTCCGGGTGCGGGTCTTCGCCGGAGCGCGCGGTGTCGGCTCGGGCGCCGTGCGGGTCAGGAACATGGGCGGCACGAGGGTCCACAGCGCCAGCAGCACCGATCCGTACCACGGCTCCCACCACGGGGCGCGCATGAACCGGAACGGCCCCTGGCCGAGCGCGTAGATCCAGACGACCAGCGACAGGGTCGACACCACGAGCTGCGGCCGGGAGCGGACGCCCATCGCCCAGTACAGGTACAGGGGCGTGATGCCCACGAGCAGCAGGAACACCACGAGGGTGGGCCAGAAGACGCGCGGCATGACGCCCTGGATGAAGACGTGCACCGCGATGACCTCGCTGGGGATCAGCTTCAACAGCACCTCGAGGAACGAGCTGCGGTCGGTTTCGATCGAGCGGCTCATGGTTTTCTCAGGGCGCCCCGCTCGTGCGGGGCGCTTGGGATCCCTTACGCGTACTTCCGGTTGATGAGCCAGAGGGTCAGGAGCAGGATCAGATCCGCGGCCAGCTGGTTGAGCCACGCGAGGAAGGTGGGCTCGAAGATCCTGCTAACGAACAGGAACAGGACGATCCGGACGACCCACACGATCGCGATGACCAGGGTCGTCCAGTAGAGCCACCGTGTCCTCACCGGGACGAACAGCGCGGCGAGCACCAGGATGCCCGCGGCGAGCTCCACTGCAGCCACGATCACGTTGAAGGGGTCATTGGCTCTGCCGAACACCCGGTTCAGGTCGCGGCCCAGCCGGGACACGTCCGAGTCGTAGCGGATGATCCCGGTCAGCCCCAGGGTGATCAGGAAGACCGCCACCACGATCTGGAGGACGAACAGGGTGTCGACGCGCCACGCGATCTTCGTCGTCGCCGCGCGCCGGCTTTTCGGAACAGTCCGCTTCTTTGCCATTTTCCCCTCCTGTTGAACGTCGTGCGCGGATTGTAGCACGGATGGGAAGCCGGATCACTCCCCCCGGGACTTCGTCCTTCGGACGAAGTCCCGGGGGCGGCAGCCTCCGCACGGAATACCGTGCTAGGGCGAGAGCCCAAGCTATGTCGCGAAGCGACATGGCGACGCCGACAGCCTCCGTACGGAATACCGTGCCAGGGCGAGAGGCGAGAAAGCTACGTGCGAAGCGCATAGCTGTCGCCCCGGCGCGAGCCGCTCAGGCGCCGGCTCTCCAGTACCGGCCGAGCTTCCCCGGATCGACGATCCGTCCCGACGCGAAGCTGCTCCACCGGCCGAGATACCCGCCGACGTCGGCGGCCGACGCCCAGAACGCGAACTCGTCGGCCGCGATGAGCGCCTCGGCGAGGCAGGCGAACTCGAACGTGCCGTCGCCGCGCGCGAGCGGGTACTCCGAGAAGTCGGGGGTCCGCAGGCCCCGCACGTCCAGCACGGTTTCGGCGTGGGGTCCGAAACGGAAGACCTTGGTGACGTGCGGGAACGCGGTGACGAACCCCACCCCGTCGGTAACCCGCGGCAGGGCGGCGAGGAAGCCGTCCCGGCTCGTGGCGCACCGGTCCCACTCGTAGCGCTCGGGGTTCGCCCGTCCGACGATGTCGATGAAGTAGACCTTGAAGACCGACCGCCCGTCAGGGCAGGTAAGCAGACGCGTGCCCGCAATGCGGGCGTCGTAGGAGTTCGCGGGTTTTGGCGCGATCACGGGTCCTACCTCCTCCGAAAATGCCCATCCCCGCGGTACAGCTTCTACCCGATCAACGCGAGGCTGATGTCGTTGACATTCGTGCCGGTGGGCCCGGTCACGATCAACTCGCCCGCCGCGGCAAGGAACGCGTATGAGTCGTTCGCGGCGAGCGCCGCCCGCGCGTCCAGCCCCGAGCGCGCACCGGCGGCGATCGTGGCGCCGGAGGCGAAGGCGCCGGCGGCGTCCGTATTCCCTTCCTTCCCGTCTGTGGCGAAGCTCGCGACCAGCACGCCGTCGAGGCCCTCGAGGCCGACGGCGGCCGCGAGCGCGACCTCCTGGTTCCTGCCGCCCTTCCCGGATCCGCGGATGGTCACCGTGGTCTCGCCGCCCCAGATGAGGCACGCCGGCGGTCCGTCCCCCCGTCCGTGCAGCCTCGCTTCCCTCGCGGCGGCCGCGATGCGCGTGCCCGCCTCGCGCGCCTCCCCGGTGAGCGACGTGGTGAGCACCCGGGGCGCGAAACCCCGGCGCCGTGCTTCGTCGGCCGCCGCGTCCACAGCGATCCGGTTCGACGCGATCAGCCCGGCACGGTGCCGGTCGGGGAGCGTTTTCGGCGTGTCCGGCAGCCTGCCCGCTGCACCGTCCTCGATCGCCGAGCGCACGGCCGGAGGCACCCGGTCGAGCAGGCGGTGGCGCTCCAAAACGGAGAGCGCGTCGGCGAACGTCGTGGGGTCAGCGACCGTCGGCCCCGAGGCGATGAAGGCGAGCTGGTCGCCGACCACGTCGGAGATTGCAAGCGTCTCGATGGAACCCCGGCACCGGACGGCAAGCCTGCCGCCCTTGATCGCGCTGAGGTGCTTGCGCACCGTGTTGATCTCCGTGATGTCCGCCCCCGAGGCGAGCAGCAGCGAAGTGACCGCCGCCTTGTCCGCGAGGCTCACCGGATGGGCGGGGAGCGGCATCAGGCTCGAACCGCCGCCCGACAGGAGGAAGAGGAGCAGGTCGTCGCCTCGCATGGCCTCGACCAGGGCCATCACCCGATTCGCTGCGGCGACCCCGGAGTTGTCGGGCACCGGGTGGCCGGACTCGTGGATCTCGAACCCCGCGCCGGCAGGTCCGAGCCGGCAGGGGTGGCCGCGCGGCATCACTACGATGCCCGGGCCGATGCGGTCTGAGAGAGGGGCGAGTGCTTCGAGCGCGCCCGCGGCCATGGCCGGTGCCGCCTTCCCGACCGCCGCGACGACGAGCCGTCCGCCGAATGGACGCTCGACTCCGCGGGAGACGAGGGTGCCGCCGTCGGGGCCCGGCTGTACCGCGAGCGAGCGCAGCACTGCGGCGCGCGGGTCGGCGGCGGCGAGCGCCGCGCGCATGATGCCCCTGGCAGCCTCCTTCAGCCGGGCCGTCGTGGCGGAAGTCGCGTTGCCCGGCTCGGCACCCGGTACCGTCACGGTGCGCGCCCGTGCGCCCGGTGGGTCGCGGCAGATACTTCGCGCAGGACGGCGGGCCTTCCCGCGAGGGTGTAGAGCCGGCAGGCGTGGTGCGTGGCGATCTCCTCGGGGAAGTGGGTGACGACGATCACGGGCACGGGGTGCAGAGAGAGCAGGCGCACGAACATCTGCCAGAGCGCGGTCCGCGCCTCGCGGTGCAGGCCGCTGAACGGTTCGTCGAGGAAGATCGCGTCCGGGATGCGCGCGAAGCACCGGGCCAAAGCGGCCCGCTTCTTCATGCCTCCCGAGAGCTCCCCGGGCAGCTTCCCTTCGTCGCCCGCGAGACCCGCGTCGGCCAGCAGGAACTGGGCGAAGCACAGCGAGTTCTTCCGCGGCGTGCCACCGTAGTAGAGGGGGAGCGCCGTGTTCTCGGCGACGCTGCGCCAGGGCAGGAGCCGGTCGTCCTGGAACACGAACCCGATGCGACGAGGCCGGTCGATGCGCCCCGTGTCGGGGGTAAGGATGCCCGCCGCGAGCTTCAGCAGCGTGGTCTTGCCGACTCCCGAGTCGCCCGTGACCACGGCGATCTCCCGGGCGCTCACCGAGAGGGCCGCGCCGGCGATGACGGGTTCGTCCCTGCCGTAGGCGTACGCCACTTCCTCGAGGGCGATCCGGTGGCCCGCCTTCTTCGATACGAAGATGGACTTCAGCTCGCGGATGTCCTCGAGCCGGCATGTCACGGCCGGGCTCCGGCCCGGCGCCCGGGCGATCCGCGACGCGAGTTTTCCGAGCCGGGGCAGCAGGTGGTTGAACAACAATATCACGAGGATCAGCACGAGCGCCCACGCGAAGAGGCGCCGGATCTGCAGCGACTGGTAGGCGGCCTGGATCTGGAACCCGATGCCGTTGTTCGCGCCGAAGTACTCGGCCGTCACCGACGCCTTCACCGCGAGCACGAGGCCGACCTTGAGCGCCGCGCCGAGGAAGGGGCGGAGGTGGGGGAAGACGAGCTCGCGGAGCCGGGCGCGCGGGCCGGGGGCGAACAGCGACAGCATCTCGCCGAGCTCGCGGGGGAGCGTGCGCATGCCCTCCGCCACGGTGACCGTCACGTTCGGGAAGGTGATGAGGGCGATGACCAGGATCGTGGGCAGGTGCCCGATGCCGAGCACGACCACGATGGGGATGGCCCACAGCAGGGGCGGCATGCCCTGGAAGAAGAGCACGGTCGGTTTCAGGAGCGCGTCCACGCCGCGCCGCGAGCCGACGACCATGCCTGCCGCCGCGCCTGCGGCGTAGCCCGCCGCGAAGCCGAGGCACACCCGCATCACCGTGATGCCGACCTGCCGCCAGGTGTCGCCCCGGGCGAGGAGCGCCGCCGCGTCCGCGAGCGTGGTCCACGGGCCCGGCACGAACGACCGGCCGACGAGGGAGACGAGCCCCCACAGGGCGAGGAGCAGGGCGATACCCGCCGCGGTCAGGAGCCATCGGTCGACCGGATGCTTCCCCGACCTCGGCCTCCCGTCTTCCGGAGCCCTGCCCATCGCGACGACCCCGGGCCTAGGGGGCGAAGAAGAAGGCGTCGTCGAGCGGCTTCCGCTCGCCCGGCAGGTATTTCACGACCTCACGGTAGTAGGCGAGAACCCGCGCCTTGTGGTCGGAGAAGCCGGGCACCCAGAGGATGGTGTTGCCCAGCGCCTCCCCGAGCAGGGCGGCGTCGACGGAAAGCGAGCCCGCGTACCGCGCCGCCGTGTCGGCGGGCTTCGCGGCGGTCTTCGTGCTCGCCTGCCGCCACGCGGTCACGAGCGACGCGAGGGTCCGCGCGTGCGAGTCGGCCCACTCGGCCACGGCGAACAGGCTGACCTGCGGGCTCCTGGGCTCCCCGCCGTTCGCCGCAGCCCAGGCATCGGCGAAGCGGAACAGGCGCGCGAGGCCCTTCTCCCGCACCGCGGTCGTGGCCTGGGGTTCGGGCATCGCCACGGCGTCGAGCTGCCCGGCCAGGAGCCGGGGCAGGCTCTGGGTGAACGCGCCGTAGCTGATCTCGAGGTCGCGGTCGGGGTCGAGCCCGGCACGCTCGAGCAGGTACCGCATCTGGAAGTCGAGCGGCGATCCGGGGAAGGGAAGGGCGATTCGCCTGCCCTTCAGGTCGGCGACCCGGGCGATCGACGCGTCCCTGCCCACAAGCGAGGAGACTCCCCACACGCCCGTTCCCACGATCACGATGGGGCTGCCGCCGAGGCGGTTCTCCCAGCCCTGGCTCGTGCCCGTGTAGAGGAGATCAGCGTCGCCGCGCAGGAGCAGCGCGAGGGCCTGGGCGTGGACGAGGAAGGTCTCGACCTGAATGTCGATGCCCTTCACCGGGTCTTCGTCCGCGAGCATGAGGAACGGGATCGAGGATGCGGACTGGGGCACGAGGATCCTCAGCCGGGCCGGCTGTTCGGGTTTCGCGGAGCGGGCGGACACCGTGACGGAGGCGGCCGCGAGAAGGATCGCCGCGAGCGGAAACACCGCGAGCCGATGGGCTGCGGATCGTGCGTGCATACGCGAAAAGGGTACCTGTTTTGCCGGGCAGGGACAAGGACCGGCGGGGCCTGTTATAGTACCCGGGGATCAGGGTCATGAAGGCCGTCATCATCGGCACGAGCGGGCACATCGACCTCGCCCTCGGGGTGCGCGACCGGGCGCACGGGGTGAGCTTCGTCGGCATCGCGCCCGGCTCGCCCGACGAGGACGCGCGCTCGTTCTTCGTGGACCAGCTGGAAGCCGCGCTCATCCCCTGGTACGACGACTGGCGCGCCATGCTCGACCGGGAGCGTCCCGACCTCGCCGTGATCGCCCCGTTCTTCCACCTGCAGTCCGCGGTGGCGCGCGAGTGCCTCCAGCGCGGCATCCACGCGTTCGTCGAGAAGCCGATGGCCACCAGCCTCGAAGACCTCGCGCGCCTGCGCGCAACGCACGCGGCGGGCCGGGCGAAGCTTTGCCCGATGCTCCCCTACCGCTACCACCCCGAGTTCCAAGCCGCGTGGCTCGCCGTGAAGGAGGGCCTCGTCGGCGAGCCGCTCGTCGCCGCCGCGCAGAAGTCCTACAAGCTCGGCACGCGCCACCGGATGTACACCCGGCGCGCCACCTACGGCGGCACCATCCCCTGGGTGGCCATCCACGCCATCGACTGGCTCTGGTGGTTCACGAAGGGCGGCCTTGCCGAGGTCGTCGCCGCGCACACCACGGCGGGCAACCGCGGCCACGGGGAACTGGAGAGCTCGGGCGCCTGCTTCTACCGGCTGGCGAACGGAGGTGCCGCGAGCGTGAGCTTCGATTACTTCCGGCCCCAGGCCGCGCCCGGCCATGGCGACGATCGCCTGCGCGTGGCCGGGGAGCGCGGCGTGGTCGAGGTGATGAACGGGGAAGCGGTGCTCGCGACGCACGACGCGGCGCCACGGCGCCTCGAGCGCGAGGAGCCGCGCGCCATCTTCCTCGAGTTCGTGCGCCACGTCGAGACGGGCAGCCCGATGCGCATCGAACCCGAGGAGGCCTTCGCGGTGTGCGAGGTCGCGCTGAAGAGCCGGGAGGCGGCCGACCGGCGCGTGCCCGTGAAGCTTCGCTAGGTCCCGCCGAAGAAGCCCGCCACCAGTCCCGTAAGCCACGCGAGAGTCCCGTTCTCCCACAGGATCCAGGCTCCCAGGAGGATGAGCACGGGAGGCAGCAGGCGGCGCCCCCACTTCAACAATAGACGGCCGAACAGCGGGTTGTGCACCGTGAACCACGCCAGGCAGAGCCAGAGACCGGTCATGGCGAGGAAGACGCCGGCCAGGCCGGCTGCCCGGGCCGGGGCGGAGGAAGCGAACATCGGCGCATAGACCGCGATGTTATCCCCGCCGTTGGCGACCGTGACCATCGCGACGCCGAGGATCCCGATCCTTCGCGCGGCCGGGGGCGTTCCTGGGCCTGCGGCGTCGTGGACCTCCGCCGTTCTCCGTCGCGCGCGCGAGAGTTCGACGGCTTCCTTGATCCCGAGTGCGAGGGGCAGCAGGCCCATCAGGCCGACGGCGGGGACGGGGACGACGAGGCGCACGAACCACGCGAGGCCGCTCACGGCGAGCAGGAACGCGATGCCCGCGAACTGCCCGAGCACCACGTTGCGCGGCCGGATCGCCGCGTCGGCGAAGAAGGCGACGAGCACGAAGAGGTCGTCGATGTCGGTGACGAGGAAGGCGAGCGGCCCCGCGAGCCAGTCCACACCGAGGGCGGTCGGGTCGACGGCAGCCAGCACCGCGTGCCTCTAGGGGGTGAACTGCTCGAGCAGCTTCCAGCCGCTCTCGATGAACTGAGAGAGCGTCCGCTGCGTCACCCCGTAGCTCACCATTTCCTTCTCGGAGAGCCCCTTCGGCTCGTACGCCCGGACGAATTCGGGCACCCGGTCCAGCTTCGCCTGGATCGCCGCGGGGATGGGTTCGTCGATCCGTTCCTCGCGGAGCATGGGAGCCGCGAGCAGGCTCTTCTGGTAGGTGGGATGGATGGACATGACGAGGTTGCCGCCGGCGAGGCCGGCCATGTGGTAGTTGCCCCGCAGCGCCGCGACCAAAAGGGTCGCCTCGTACCCGTTTTCCCGGTACAGCCGGTAGGCACGCTTGACCACGCTCAGGCCCGCGGCTTGGATCTCCTCGCTGGAGAGGCCGTCCCCATTGTCCGCACACACCTCGCGCACGTATTCGTCCAGCCGGCCGATCATGATGACGGCAAAGCACCGGCCGGACCTCGCCCCCGGCTTCCGGCGGCGCGAGGCCTCCTGGAACCTCCTGCCGACCGCGAACACCTGGGGCACGGTGAAGCTCACGGTGAGGGTCGTGGTGATCCCATCGGCGACGCAGCGCTCCATTACGTCGAGGCCCGCGGACGTGGCCGGCAGCTTGACCGCGATGTTCGGCGCCCAGGCGTCGAACCGCCGCGCCATGTCCTCCATCGCGAAACGGTCGCCCGCGAGCGAGGGATTGACCTGCGCGCACACGTAGCCCTGCGCGCCCGCCGTCCGCCGGTACACCGGCTCGAGGCGCTTCGCCGCGTCGGTGACGACGATCCGCATGAGGGATTCAGCCTTCGCGCCGGGGCTCTTCGCAGCGTCGACGGCGGCCCGGATACCATCCCGCCAGAGCTCCCGGTTCGCCTTCAGCGCCTGCAGAGAGAGCACCGGGTTGGTCGTGGCGCCGACGGCTCCGTTCGCCAGAGCCGCGCCGAGCTCGCCCGGGTCAGCCGAGTCGTGCCACCACGCCGTACGGGTCTCGGAGGCTAGCCACTGCAGGTAGTTCATTTCTGCCATCGTCTGCCTCACTCCGGTTTGAACAGGATCTTCAGCCCCTTGCGCCCCGCGTGCATCCGGAACGCTTCTTCCCAGTCGTCGAGCGGGTATTCCCCGGAAACGAGCACCTCGGGCCGCACGTCCCCGCGCTCCACGAGCTCGATGGCGCGGCGCCAGGAGACATCGCGGGAGGAGAGCGAGCCCGTCACCTTCAGTTCCTTGTACACGATCGCGTCGAAAGCGAGCTGCATGTCCCTGCCGAGCAGCCCCAGCTGCAGGAACTGGCCCTGTTTGCGCAGCGCGTCGAGCGCGCTCCGCACGGCCCGGTCGTTGCCCGCGCACTCGACGACCACGTCCACGCCCCGGCCAGCCGTGAGGTCGTGCACGGTCTTCGCCAGGTCGCCCGTGCTCACGTCGACCGTCGCGTCCGCGCCGAGCTTCGCCGCGAGCTCCAGGCGCGCGCGGTCGTCCGCCGTTCCCGAGACGACGACGGTCGCGCCCGCGGCCTTCGCAACCTGCAGCGCGGTCAGCCCGATCGCTCCGGGGCCCGTGACGAGCACGACGTCGTGGGGCCCGATCGTGATGAGCTCACACACACCGTGCACGACGCACGCCGTAGGCTCGATCAACGCGCCTGCCTTGAAGCTGATGCCGGCGGGAAGCCGGTGCAGGCGCCGGGCCGGCACCACGGTGTACCGGGCGAACGCGCCGTCGTGCCAGTACCCGAGGACTTTCCGGCTGCCGCAGAGGTTGTAGAAGCCGGACGCGCAGTACCGGCAGGCGCCGCACACTTCGTAGCTCGCCTCGGCGACGACCCGGTCGCCGGCGCTCCACCCCTCGACCCCGTCGCCGAGCCGGTCGATGGTGCCGCTGAACTCGTGCCCCATGACGACCGGCGGCCTGATCGTGATGGCGATGTCGTCGTTCAGGATGTGCAGGTCGGAAGCGCAGATGCCGGCGTACTCCACCCGGATGCGGACTTCGCCCGGGCCCGGTTGGGGTTCCGGCACGTCCCGCACCTCCACGAATCCCTTCCCCTTCGCGTACTTGACGACCGCCTTCATCCGGGTCAGCCCCCCTGCACCTGGCGCACCCGCCGGGCGTGCTCACGTTCCTTTCGATGAACATGGAACGTGGGGGACACTATAGGTCGCGCTGCCGGGCTTGCCAAGCGCGCGGGTGGGCTCCATACGAGCCGTGCTATACTCTGCATCGGAGGGAGTTCCATGAAAAAACTCATGCTGGTCCTGGCCCTGCTCGGCGTCATGATGCTCTCCTTCGTTGCGTGCGATATGTCGGACTGGGTGATCCCCGAAGAAACCCGAGTGACCTTTGCCCTGGTCATCAGCACCCGGATATACAACGGGAAGACGGTCTACGCCGAGGTGCGCGAGGGCGGCTCGTCCGGAGTCCTTCTCGAGGTCGTGGAGGCTCCATTCGAGGATTGCCCGAACACCGCCGAAGACGCCTGAGCGAAGATGACGACCCTGGAGGCGATCATGACGAACCGGCGGTACCGTCTCGATTTCTACCTCGACATGGACGACAGCGGAACCATGACGTCGGACGACCTGAGCGGTCACCAAGAGTTCGAGGTGACGCCGAACGCCGTGTGGTCGGAGACGAAGTACTTCTACGAGGATCTCGAGACGGTGCCATAGGGATGTAGATTGCCGCCGCGCCGGGGCCGGCCCGTCAGCCCGCAGGCCGCAGGGTGAGGGCCTTCTCGTACACCCGGTAGGTCTTCACGAGCTTCAGGTCGAGCTTCTCGAGCGCGTTCCTGATCTTCCGGTTGTCCTCGAGGATGTAGTTCGCCTCCAGGCGCCGGATGCGGCGGTTCAGCGCCCGGTAGAGCTGGAGGTAGAGGAGCACGTCGAGGCCCCGGCCTTGCCACTCCGGCATCACCGCGAGACCGAACAGGCGGTGATCCTTCACCTTCTTCGCGCCGAGGAGGATCCGCAGAAAGCCGAACGGCAGGAGCCGGCCGCCGATCCGGCGCAGGACCACGTTGAGGTCGGGGAAGCCGAGCGCGAAGGCGACGGGTACGCCCTTGTCCTCCACGAACCACACCGCGTCGGGGTCCACGATCGGCCTGAGACGCCCGATCATGTCGACCAGTTCCGAACGTACCAGCGGCACGAAGCCCCAGTTGTCCGCCATCGCGACGTTGGAGATGCGCCAGACGGCTTCCGCGTCGCGCTCGAGGTGGCGCAGCGACAGCCGGCGGAGCGAGAGCTCTGGGTGTCGGGCAAGGAGGTGCGCCTCGAACCGCTCGAACCGGGCCGGAATACGGTATCCCTTCTCAGGGCTGCCCTCGTAGGCGAGCAGGTCCTTCGCCTTGCCGTAGCCGAGCCGGTCCATGAACCCGTTGTAGAACGAGGGGTTGTACGGGGCCATGAAGACCGGCGGCGTGTCGAACCCTTCCTTTAAGAAACCCCAGCTCTCTGCCACCGGGTGAATCGGCCCGCGGATGCGGTCCATGCCCCGGGCCGTGAGCCATCGCTCCGCGGCGGCGTCGAGCGCCCGGGCCACCGCGAAGTCCTCGACGCACTCGAAGGCGCCGAAGAAGCCCGTGCGCGCCTTGTAGAACGCGTTGAAGTTGTGGTCGACGTACACGAGACTGCGGCCGACGACCCGGCCGTCCTGCACGGCGAGGAGCAGCGTGAAGTCCGAGTGGGACAGCACGGCGTTCTTCCGGGCTCGGTAGGCCCGGCGCTCGTCCATCCAGATCGGCGGAGCCCAGCAGGGATCGCCCCGGTAAAGGGTGCGGGGCAGGAAGACGAACCGGCGCATGTCCGCCGGCGTCCTCACCTCGCGGATCAGGACGGCCTCGGAATCCATGCCGTACCGTACGCCCCGGGCAGGCCGCCGTCCAGTGGTGCCCGGGGAACCGTGGACGGCCGGGGGCACAGCGGGTATCTTGGACCCGTGGCCTTTGCTCTCTTCCTGGCCCTGCTCCTCGTGTTCTCTGCCCCGGGGTCCCCCCTTGCCAGCCTCGTTCCGACATTCGCAGCCCGTCCGGCAGCACCCGCGCTCCCCGGCGAAGCCGAGGTACGAGCCCTCGCCGAGACCTGGCCGGGGCGGATCGCGGAAGCCGCGGTCCGCGACGGGGAGTGGATGCTGCGGGTGGACGACACGTGGTTCGCCTGGGCGAACGGCCGACTGCTCCCCGAAGCCGAGCGGGGCAGGTGGGAGGAGTTCGTCTCACTCTCGTTCTATCGCTACCCGCTGAAGCTGCCGCCTCTCGCGGTCGTGGACGAGGAGACCTCCGCGCGCCTTCGCGAACGGGTGCGCGAGAACGAGCGCAACCCGCCCCAGCGCAACGACGCGTTCCTCGGCCTCCTGCTGCGGGCCGCCTCGCGCGCCGAGACCGAGGCGCGGATCATGAAGATGGAGGTCGCCGGCTACACCGTGTCCGTGCACGAGGACATTGCAGGCCCGCTCGCGCTCGTGTCCGACGAGCTGCGTGCGCTGAAGGCATCTAACCCCGAGGTGGCGGCGTTCCTCCGCGGACTCGTCGAGATGAACGGGTACAACTACCGGTTCGTGGACAGCACGCGAACGCGCAGCTACCACAGCTACGGCCTGGCCGTGGACCTCATCCCCCGCAGCTACGGAGGCCGGCACCCGTACTGGCGGTGGGCGATCGAGAAGGAGTCTGACTGGTGGGCGGTGCCCTACGCGCGGCGCTGGATGGTCCCGACGCCCGTGGTCGAGGCCTTCGAGCGCCACGGGTTCGTCTGGGGCGGCAAGTGGCTGTTCTTCGACACCATGCACTTCGAGTACCGGCCCGAGGTGCTGCGGCTCGCGCGCAACGCCGCCGCCGAGGCTGCCGCGGCCGCTGCGGTGGGGGAGGGCCCGGGGCCCGACTCGTGAGGAGGCCCCGGCCCGCCCGAGCGCCGGCTACCTGAACAGCTCGGGGTAGGCGGTGCGCGCGAGCCACTCCACCGCGTCCGCGAGGTACTGGGACGTGGCGGTCTTCAGGCTCTCGGGCATCCGGTACGCCCGGCCGTCCCGGACGGCCTTCAGCGCTTTGAGCACGGGGTCCCCGGTCGTCTTCGCGAAGAACGCCTCCGCCCCCTTCGGGTCGTCGTAGGTCCAGCCCGGCAGGATCAGGATGTCGGGATCGATCTCGAGCAGCTTCTCCTTCGACAGCGGCACCTGGCCCCACCCGTCGGCGGGGATGTTCCCCGCCCCGTTCACGAGCCCGGCCCGGCGTACGATCTCGTCCCACGAGCTGCCCTTTCCCTGCGCCGCGCCCCACACCGTGTAGTCGACCACCGAGAGGCGTTTGTCGGCGGGCACCTTTGCGAGCCGCTTCTCCACCGCGGCCAGGCGCGCGTCCATGGCGTCGATCAGCTTCGCGGCCTTCGCGGGCTCCCCGACCAGCTGGCCCACGCGGGCGATCTTCGTCTTGATGTCGGCGACGGTAACGCCGGTGGAGGTGAGGTAGACGGGGATGCCGGCGTCGCGCAGCTGCTTCACCTTGTCGGCCTCGGTCCAGTTGGCCACGAACAGGAGGTCGGGCTTCAGGGACACGAGGACCTCGACGTTCATCGCGAGCTTGTGAGGGATGCCTTCGGCTTTCGCGGTCACGTTGGAGATGCCGGGGTCGGCGGCGAACGTGGTCACGGCGACGAGGAGAGCCGGCTCGACCAGCTCGAGCAGCACCTCGTCGGTGAACATGGTGAGTGATGCGATCCGCACGGGCTTCGCGGCCAGCGTAACGGAGCTTCCGCCGTCGTCCGTGACGGTGAGCGGGAATCCGGCGGCGGGGACGCGGGTCGCGGCCGTGGACGGTTCGCCCGCGCCGGAAGCCCAGGATGAGATGCCGAGCGCGAAGAACGCGGCGGCGGCGAGGAGAAGACGGTTCGCGTGCATTGGTGCACCTCCTGCAGGAAGTCTCGCGTGCAGGCGTTCTGCGATGTGCGAGTGCCCCAACGTCTCCTGGCTTCCGGGTCGTCCTCCCGCACCGCCTTCCCGGTTTCCCAGTGGCCTCGAGGTGCGTTCGTCGCCGGTCACAGTGGCGCGCCCGCGGCGGATTCTCACCGCCTTCCGTTGAAAGGTCGTGTCTGGAGTAGCAGGCAAGGGCGCAAAGCGTCAAGAGGAAGGCTCGAAACGCAAGACCCGGAGGTTGGGGATGCGCTCGAAATGCTCGTCGAAAGTGACGAGCACCGAGCCGGTCTCGAAGGCGTGCGCGGCGATCCACAGGTCGTTGGTGGGAAGGGGGGTGCCCGCCTTCTTCATCGAGTCATGAAGCGCTCCGAACACCTCCGCGGTTTCCCGGGTGGCGTCCAGGAGCTGGACGGACGGCCGGCCGACGAAGGCGTCGAGGGTGTCGCGGTTCTGTCGCGCGCGGGAGCCTCCGGCGAAGCCGGCGAACAGCTCGCCCATCACGAACACGGACAGGAACACGGTGTCCGCCCGCCCCAGCTCGCCGAGCACCCTTTCGTCGCCGCCGAGGTATCGGACGTACGCGTTCGTGTCGAGGAGGATGGCGCTCACGACCACGCCTCGGGGTCGATGTGCTCGAACTCCTTTTCACGCTCGAGAAGCTCCGCGACCGCCTCCCCGGAGAGTGTCCCGCAGAGGTCCGCGAACGGGTTCTTATTCTCCCGCGCACCCGCGCCGAGCGTTTCCTCGAGGATCGCCTTGAGTGCCCGGTTCAAGCTGGTCCCCCTGTGCCGAGCCCGCTCCTCGAGCCTTCTGTATAGCCCGGCTTCGATACCGTGGATCGTAATATTGAACCTTTCATGGTTCATATGAATCATATAGTGGTTCAAATATGACTTCTCGTCAAGGTTCGGGTCGGGCGCATTGAGGGCCGCCCGACACCCGGCCACCCTGCACTCTCCAACGCCCCCGCCGTTCGTGCCGATTGACCGCGGGCCGTCCCTTCGGCACCATGCGGCCATGGCCATTCTCTTTCCCTTCCAGAACCCCGACCTTCCCGTCGACGATCGGGTCCGGGATCTCGTGACCCGAATGACCGTCGAGGAGAAGATTTCCCAGCTTGTCTACGAGGCGAAGGCCATCCCGCACTTGGGCATCGAGGAGTACAACTGGTGGAACGAGTGCCTCCACGGCGTGGGCCGGGCGGGCGTGGCCACGGTGTTCCCGCAGGCCATCGGCCTCGCTGCCACCTTCGACCCGGACCTGGTGCACCGCGCGGCCGTCGCGATCTCCGACGAGGCCCGTGCCAAGCACCACGAGGCGGCGCGCCGCGGCTACCGCCGGCAATACCGGGGGCTCACCTGCTGGACCCCGAACGTCAACATCTTCCGCGACCCCCGCTGGGGGCGCGGCCAGGAAACCTACGGCGAGGACCCGTACCTGACCGGGCGCATGGGCGTGGCGTTCGTAACGGGGCTTCAGGGCGACGACCCCCGGTACCTGAAGCTCGTGGCCACGCCGAAGCACTACGCGGTGCACAGCGGGCCCGAGGCGCTGCGTCACCATTTCGACGTTCGGGTGAGCGCGAAGGATTTGCGCGAGACGTATCTGCCCGCGTTCCGCGACTGCGTGATCGAAGGAAAGGCGCACTCGGTGATGGGCGCCTACAACCGGGTCGACGGGGAACCGGCCTGTGCGCACACGGTGCTGCTGCAGGGCATCCTGCGCGACGAGTGGGGCTTCGGCGGTTACGTGGTTTCGGACTGCGGGGCCATCGACGACTTCCACGCGCACCACACCGTGACCGGCTCCCCCGCGCAGTCGGCGGCGCTCGCCGTGCGGAAAGGCTGCGACCTCGAGTGCGGGAGGGTCTACCCGGCCCTGTCCGAGGCGCTCGCCGAAGGTCTCGTGAGCGAGGCGGACATCGACCGCAGCGTCTCGCGCCTGATGCGCGCCCGGTTCCTGCTCGGCATGTTCGACCCGGACGACCGGGTGCCGTACGCGCGCATCCCGTACGAGACCGTCGACTCGCCGGAGCACCAGGCTCTTGCGCTCGAGGCAGCGCGCGCGAGCCTTATTCTCTTGAAGAATACCGGCAGCCTGCTGCCCCTGCGCCGGGACCTCGGGTGCGTCGCGGTGATCGGTCCCAATGCCGATGACCGGGAGGTGCTGGTCGGCAACTACGCGGGCGTGCCCTCCCGCCCCGTGACCGTGCTCGAGGGCATCCGGCAGGCCGTATCGCCTTCGACCCGGGTGCTGTACGCGCCGGGGTGCGACATCGTGCGCGGAGAGGACTACGCGTGGGGCGAGCGGGGCGACGACGGCTTCGCGGAGGCGCTGGCCGCAGCCGACCGGGCCGACGTCGTGATGCTGGTGCTCGGCCTTTCGAACCGGCTCGAAGGCGAGGAGGGCGGGGCCTCGCTGGCCCAGTGGATGGGCGACCGGATCCGGATGGACCTGCCGAAGATCCAGCGCCGACTCTTCGAGGCGGTCTCGGCGCTCGGCAAGCCGCTGGTGCTGGTGCTCCTCACCGGGAGCCCGCTCGCAATACCGGGCGAGCACGAGCGGGCCGGCGCCGTGCTGCTGGCGTGGTACCCTGGGCAGTCCGGCGGGATCGCCGTGGCCGACGTCCTGTTCGGCCGCGTGAGCCCGTCGGGACGCCTTCCCGTGACATTCGTGCGGTCGGTCGAGCAGCTGCCGTCGTTCACCGAGTACGCCATGACCGGCCGGACCTACCGGTTCATGGAAAGCGCGCCCCTCTACCCGTTCGGGTACGGGCTCAGCTATTCGAGCTTCTCGTACGCCGGGCTGAAGCTGTCGGCCGCTCAGCTCGCGCCGGGCGATGAGCTCGAGCTGAGCGTGGAAGTGAGGAACACCGGCAGGATCGGGGCATCGGAGGTCGTGCAGGTGTACCTGTCCGACCTCGAGGCCTCGGTGCGGGTGCCGCGCTGGCAGCTCGCGGGGTTTACCCGGGTCTTCCTCGAGCCGGGCGTGGCGCGCAATATCCGGTTCACCATCAATGCCCGGCAGATGGCGGCGGTTGACGAGCGGGGCAGGCACGTGGTGGAGCCGGGAAGGTTCCGGGTGCACGTCGGGGGCCGGCAGCCCGAC
>JAPLSM010000472.1 GCA_026398635.1 Spirochaetota bacterium
CCAGGACCCGCTCGGCGAGGGCGCGCCCCTGATAACGGGCAGCACCCACAAGACGTTCTTCGGGTCACAGAGGGGCGTGATCCTCAGCAACGTGGACGACGACGAGTGGCGGAAGATCGACAAGGGCGCGTTCCCCGGTTCCTCCTCCAACCACCACCTCGAGACCCTCGTGGCCCTCTCGGTCTCCACGTACGAGATGCTGGAGTTCGGCGTGGAGTACGCCCGGCAGGTCGTGGCGAACGCGAAGCACCTGGCCCGGAAGCTCCACGACGTCGGCTTCAAGGTGGAGGGCGCGGAGTTCGGCTTCACGGAGAGCCACCAGGTGGCGGTCGACGTGTCGGACCTCGGCGGAGGAGATGCGGTGTCCCGCGACCTGAAGGACAACGGCATCATCGTCAACATGAACCTGCTGCCGTTCGAGCCTCTTGACCACGTCACCAACCCGGCCGGCCTCAGGCTTGGCGTGCAGGAGATGACCCGGGTGGGCATGAAGGAACTCGAGATGGACGCCATCGCCGGCTTCTTCCGAAAGGCGCTCCTGGACAAGAAGTTCGTCGGCGACGAGGTGAAAGAGTTTCGGTCGAAGTTCCAGGACGTCCAGTACTCGTTCGACCGGTTGTAACCCCGGGACTCTCGACATCTGGTGATGACGCATTGCCTTCAGCCGCAGTCATCGTCCGTTTCATGCCGGGTGGCACGCTGCGGCGATGCGTTGCTCAAGGAAGTAAGTTCTTCTTTTCTTGACTTCCGGCCCCTGTTCCGGTAGGATGGAAATGTATTCCGCACCTGCATAGAGCGGTTTCGTTGAAACTGGGCTGGAAGGGGCGGAGACAGGCGTTCCCGGCAACGGGACGCGGAACAGCTGGCACGCGCGGGTTTTTCCCGCGGCACGCCGTCCCTAGGGGCAGGTGCAGGAAGCAGCGCGGTTGATCGAATCACCCCGAAGCCACTCCAAGCTCCCACCGAAGACAGCAGCAATTCGTGCACGCCATCGGTACGCAGGGGTGAGGCCGTCATCGACGGCTCACCGCTTTCTTGCGCGGTGGCGGCAACGGCCGCCGAAGAAGGGGTTCGGGAGATGGCGAAGAAGATTTACGTCGGGAACATGAACTACGACACCACCGAGGAGACGCTGCGGCAGCTGTTCTCGACGCACGGCGAGGTGACCTCGGTCAGCGTCGTGACCGACCGGTACACGGGTCGGGCGAAGGGCTTCGGGTTCGTGGAGATGGCCACCGACGAGGCGGCGCGCGCCGCCATCGGAGCGCTGAACGGCCACGAGGTGGACGGCCGGCAGCTGCGCGTGAACGAAGCGAACGACCGGCCGCGCGACCGTGGCCCCGGCGGCCCGGGCGGCGGCAACCGGGAGCGGCGCTGGTAGGATGGGACGCTCACCGTACCAGAGCGAGAAGCGACGTAAGGAGCTCGCCCGCCTGCAGAAGCAGGAGGAGAAGCGGCAGCGCAGGTTCGCAAAGCGGCACGCGCCGGGCGAAATCGCGGGGGAGGGCGGCCTGGTCGACGGAGAGGTCGGCCAGCCCACGGATGCCCCCGGGACCGGCGACGGCGCTGCCCCCGGTACGGGCACTCCCCCGGACACGCAGCCCGAAGGATCTCCGGGGGAAGGCACTCCCGCTTCCTGACTCTCCCACGATCGGCCGCCCCCGAGGGCGGCTGATCGATTGTCCGCTTCCCGCACCACACACACCGCACGAGGAGACCCATGCTCATCATCGGTGAACTCATCAACTCGACGCGCAAGCAGATCCGCAAGGCCGTGGAGGAGAAGGACGCAGCGTTCATCCAGGACCTGGCCCGGCGGCAGGCGGCCGCGGGTGCCAACTGGGTCGACGTTAACGCCGGTGCCTTCGCGTCGGACGAGGTCGAGAAGCTCCGCTGGATGATCGCCACGGTGCGCGAAGCGAGCGACGCGCCGCTCTCCATCGACTCGCCCCGGCCTGCGGCCATCGAGGCGGGCCTCGAGTTGGCCGGCGCCGACGCGTTCCTGAACTCGATCACGGCCGAGAACGACCGCTACCGGACCCTCGTGCCGCTCCTGTTGAAATACAAGGCGCGCGTCGTGGCGCTCAGCCTCGACGACACCGGCATGACCGAAGACATGGACAAGGTGTACGCGGTGGCCGACGGCCTCATCAAGCGCCTGGAGGACGACGGGGTGCCGCCCGACCACATCTTCGTGGACCCGCTGATCCGGCCGGTCAGCACCAGCGGCGAGTACGGCATCGGCGCGCTGCGCATTGTCGAGCGCATCACGACCCATCACGCGGCCGTGCACAAGATCTGCGGCCTCTCCAACATCTCGTACGGCCTCCCGAAGCGCAAGCTCGTGAACCAGGTCTTCGTGGCCATGGCCATCGCCATGGGGCTGGACTCGGCGATCATCGACCCGCTCGACCCGCGCATGATGGCGAGCATTCTGGCCGCCGAGGCCCTGGCGGGAAAGGACCAGTTCTGCATGAGCTACATCACAGCCGAGCGCGAGGGGAAGCTCGAGGGAATGGCGTAGGGGAGGCACGACGATGCCGGCGAAGATCATCGACGGGACCGCGATCGGGGAGCGGATCAGGCAGGAGGTCGCGAAGGACGTGGAGCGCCTGAAGGCGAAGGGCGTGACGCCCGGCCTCGCGGTGGTCCTGGTGGGCGAGAACGCCGCTTCGCAGTCGTACGTGCGCAGCAAGAACAAGGCCGCGCACGAGATCGGCATGCACTCCGAGCAGCATGACCTGCCCGCGACGACGACGGAGGCGGAACTCCTCGCCCTGATCGAGCGTCTCAACCGGGATCCCCGGATCCACGGCATCCTGGTGCAGCTGCCGCTGCCCGACGCCATCGACGAGCGCAAGGTGATCACCGCCATCTCGCCCGAGAAAGACGTGGACGGGTTCCACCCCGTCAGCCTCGGGCGCATCATGACCGGCGAAGCGGGCTTCCGCCCGTGCACCCCCCTCGGAATCCAGAAGCTGCTGGAGTACTCCGGCACGAAGGTCGAGGGCAGCCACGTCGTGGTGGTCGGCCGCAGCAACATCGTCGGCAAGCCCATCGCGAACATGCTGATGCAGAAGGAGAAGAACGCGGACGCTACGGTGACCGTCTGCCACTCGCGCACCCGCGACCTCCCCTCGATTACGCGCCAGGCCGACATCCTGATCGCGGCCATCGGCCGGCCCGAGTTCATAACCGCGGACATGGTGCGCGAGGGCGCGGTGGTGATCGACGTGGGCATCAACCGGGTCGAGGACGCCACGAAGAAGAAGGG
>JAPLSM010000177.1 GCA_026398635.1 Spirochaetota bacterium
CGAGCCGCTCTCCAGCCACGGTGGTGAGCTCCCAGGAAACGGTCCCCTCGAACGGTTCGCGCAGGTCGCTGGTGACGTGCACCTCCACGGTGCCGCCCGCAGGGTCTTCCACGCCCGACACGAGCACGGGTGCGAAGAACCGGCGTGCGAGATGATGCAGGGCCTTCCACCGGCCGTGCCAGTCGATGGACGACCAGCTCGCAACGGGCCAGCAGTCGTTGAGCTGCCAGTACAGCGTACCCATACCCCGGGGCATGCTGCGCCGCCAGTGCTCTACCGCGTACTTCATAGCCATGGCCTGCAACACCTGGCTCAGGCGCAGTGTCGCGTCGAAGTCGGTCGGCATCCGGAACCAGTCCAGCAGGTACTGGATGATGACCGTATTGCCGATGCCGCTGCGCTGGTGGCGCTCCATCACCCAGCTGGTCACATTGCGGTCATCCGGGTCGGTATAGCCCCGGACAGTGCGGGGCTCGGGGAAGCTCTGGAACCCGAACTCGCTGTTGAACCGATGCCCGCACGTCCGGTACCACTCGAAGGGCTTGCGGCCGTGCCACACCTCCCACAGGTGCGCGTCGCCCGATGCCGGATCGTTGAAGTTGCGGCGGTCGCCGACCGGCGTGTGCGGGCTCGCCGGCCAGTAGTCCCGGTCGGGATCGACTTCACGCACTACCTCGGGTAGGAGCCGGTCGAAAAGCCGGCCGTAGTCCTCCCAGCTCATGGTCCGGTCGGTCCACGCGTCGCCGACAAGGCCCTGCTCGAGCTCGTTGTTGCCGCACCACAGGGCGATCGAGGCGTGGTGGCGCAGCCGCCGGACGTTCTCCTCCGCCTCGGCCCGCACATTCGCAAGGAACGACTCGTCGAAAGCCGGGTACGCCGAGCAGGCGAACATGAAATCGTGCCACACGCAGATGCCGCGCTCGTCGCAGGCTTCGTAGAACTCATCGCGCTCCCAGATGCCTCCTCCCCAGAGCCGCAGCATGTTCATGTTGGCTTCCGCCGCGTCGCCCACCAGGCGCCCGTAGTCGGCCGGGGTGAGCCGGGTCACAAACGTGTCCGCGGGGATCCAGTTTGCTCCCTTGGCGAAGAAGGCCGCACCGTTCACTTTGAACTGGAAACTCTCGCCCCACCGGTCGGCGTGACGGTCGAGGCGCAGCGTCCGGAGGCCGATCCGGCGCGAGGCAGTATCGAGCACGCACCCCCCCTCGTCCCGCAGCGTCACCACCACGTCGTACAGGGGCTGGCTGCCCAGGCCGTTCGGCCACCACAGCTCCGGGTTGTCGATCCGCAACGCGGCTGCGGCCCGATCCGCCGCGACCCCGGCTACGGCCTTGGCCACCTCCCTTCCTCCGCGCAGCACCGACACCTCGACTCCCAACCCGAGTCCCGCTGACTCCGCGCGCTCGACCCCTAGCGCTACGGACAGGGTGACCGAACCGGGCTGCGAATGATCCTGCCGCACGCGCAGGTCCGCGATCCTGGCAGTATCCCACGCGAGGATGGTCACGGGCTTCCAAGGCCCGCAGGAGGCGAGGTGCGGTCCCCAGTCCCAGCCGAAGCTGCACGGTTCCTTGCGCAGCCACCCCCTCCCTGCGACCTCCCGGTCATGGTGCCAGTCCGGCAGGTGACGGATCCGTTCGCGTTCAGCGAGGAAGGGAATCGGCGACACAAAGAGGATCTCGAGCTGGTTGCCGCACTCGACAAGCGATCCTTTCACGTCGAACTCCCAGGTCCGGAACATGTTGTCTGTCCGACCCAGCTCCTTCCCGTTCAGGGTGACCGTGGCGAGGGTGTCGAGGCCGTCGAAATGCAGCAGGATGCGCTCACGACCGAGGGCGGCTGCCGGCACGTCGAAGTTCCGCCGGTACACCCAATCTGCCTCGGTGATCCACTGCAGACGGTCCTCGTTGTCCCGGAAAAACGGGTCCCCGATGTGTCCGGCCGCGAGCAGTGCCGTGTGCACGCACCCCGGCACCGAAGCGTCTATCCAGTCGTCTGCGCCCCTGCGGGCGATCTGCCAAGTGCCGTCGAGACTGAGGTGATCCATCAGGTGCTCCTCGCGGTGATGTGTATCCCGGGCGCGGCGGTCGGGTCAACGCCCGAACCCGTACGGCTCGAAACCATCCCGTCGATGAAACTGCTGGTCACGGGCGGCGCGGGCAGGGTCTGAGCGGCGACGATGGCCCGCCTGATCGGGGGCGGTCACGCGGTAATGGTCATCGGAAGGCGCGGAAGCCTCCAGGTGCCGGGGACCGGCTACCGCGCCTGCGACATCATGGAAAAGGTCGCGATCCGGGCCGAGGTCGAACGCTGGCGGTGAGGCCGGGGCGACCGGTTTCGAGGTTCCCGACCCGTCAATTCTCCAGCTTTCCGAACTCCGTCCGCACGTAGACGTTGCCGGGATAGAGTTCCAGCGCCTTCCCCAGCCAGTACCGCGCCTCTTCGGTATCCTTCAGCTTCGCATGGGCAAGGCCGATCCCCGAGTAGATGTTGAAAAGATCGTCCCTCTCCGCGGTGCCCAGCGCCAGCGCTTCCTTCATCAATTCGATCCCCCGGACCGGGTTCCCTCCGAACACCGGCGGCGGGTACACCTTGCTCGCAGCCACGATGACCCTGGCTGCGGCGTTCATTGAGTCAAGCGCCAGGGCTTTTTCAGCATACGCCACAACCTTGGTTCCGTTCGCGAGAATGTATCCGAGGCCCTTGAGAAGGCACAGCTGGCTGATGCACTCGCTGCGCATCCGCCACACTTCACTCGGCGCTTCGTCCGCTCCGAACATCTCCAGGGCAGTCAAGCCGTCCTCGAAGTGGACGACCGCCTTCTGCTTCTCCCCACATGCCTGGAAACCCCTGGCCATGAGGTACTCGATCCTGCTCCGCCAGATGCCCCGGTCGTTCGCTGGAATGACCGCATCCTCGAGCTCATGGAGGGCATCACGATAGAGGGCCTGCAGACGCGACAGGGCCTCGGAGTCGTAAACCGCATCTCGCAGGGTTTCGTACGCCCGGCGCACGGCGGTCTGAGCCCCGGCCGGTTCCGCGCTGCCGAGAAGCGAGGTGGAGAGGACGAAGGCAAAAACGAGCAGGCCGCGTCTGGTCACCGTCGAAGGCATACCACAGTTGCCCGTCCGGTTCCATCGCGTGCCGTTGACGACAGCCGACCGGTGGTGCTCAATTGATGCCATGAAGTCACGCATCGTCCTACCGCTGCTGCTGATGCTGGCCATCCCGGTCACAGAGTCCACTGCCCAGGCCAATCTGTCCGTTGACATCCAGGATCCCGTCTACCAGATCCTGGACCTAGGGGTGTTGAAGGGTGCCATTGGGCAGCTGTCCGCGGTCCGACCGTTCTCCCGAAGCCAGGTCGTCGGACTGCTGGAACGCCTCTGGGAAGCCCGCGACCGTTTCTCTTTGGCCGAGCAGTCGGTGCTGGCGGAAACCCGTCGGCGCTTTACGGAAGATCGTTCTGGCCTGGCCCATGGGACTTTCAGCGTTCGACCCCGCGAGGACGACGATCAGATCGTGCAGGCGGGGGTGGACGCGAGATCGCGATTCCGCCTGAACGCCGAAAGCCCCGAGGACTGGCACCTGGATTCGGTATTCCGCCCGTTCCTGAGAGGAGACCTCGTTCCGTGGTTTTCGTACCTGGGGATCCTCGGACTGACGCTCGACCGCGTACGGAGCGAGGAGGCTTTCGCACCCTATGATTTCTCGAAGCAGTGGGACGCATTGCATTTTTCCATTCGTGCCCCCCGGTTCAGCCACGGCGAGCTCGACTATCCCACGATCAGTTACGTTTTGGAAACGGAAATGGCCGCCCAGCTTCTCCGTGACAGCGTGCGCCTGAGTCTGGCGCGGCAGCGCCGTGAATGGGGAATCGGTGATGGCTCGTTGACACTCGGCGGTTCAGCTCGGCCTTTCGTCGGGATCGAGACCCATGTACAACTTACGCCGTGGCTGATCGGGCACCAGTTAGTCGGATCCCTGGCGAACTGGGAAGATGAGCCGTCGGGAATAGGGGCCGGATCCGGGACGCTCTCATATCAGAAGCTTTTTGCCCTGCAACGGTTGGAGATCTTTCCTTTCCCTTGGCTCTCGATCGCGACTTATGGTTCTGTAATCGGAGCCAAGCGCTTCGAAATGACCTACATGGCGCCTTTGCTCTTCGGCGCGCTTGCCCAAAACCTAATCGCGGACCTGGACAATGTCGGCATGGGGGCTGACCTTGGAGTCACCATCCCGCCATACGGGCGAGTCTTCCTGTCCGTATTTGCCGACGAGCTGGGAATCGCCCGTCTGAATGAGCTGTTCACGCGGCCACGAAACATCTTCGCGCTCCAGGGAGGGCTCAAGTTTGCGGTGCCCGGACTGCCGTTCACCTCGCTGACAGCCCAGTACACCAAGATCGAGCCCTTCACCTACGCCCACTACCCCACCGACTACCCCGACTACCGCATCCCCGTGGACACCGCGTACACGCACGACGGGGAAAACCTGGCCTACCCTCTGTGGCCCAACTCGGACGAGATCCTCGTGAAGCTGGTGAGCCTTCCGGTGCCGAACCTCCGCGCATCGCTGGAATACCGGCTGATCCGGCACGGCGACAACCCAAGTGCCAACCCCGGCGACCCCGCCATTCTCGGGCGGCCCGACGGCTATTACGACTACAGCGTCCCCGACGACAGCTACCCGGACAAGGATTTCCTCCACGACGGGTTGTACGACCACAACCACATCGCGACCCTCTCCGGCGAATACACGATTCCCCACACACCCGTTACCGTGGGCCTGTCGTACACCTTCTCCTACACGTACTGGGAGCCAAACGCCTCGGGAGAGCTGGACCGCCCCGACACCATGCGGAACATCTTCGGGATCGAGGTGAAGGTGTTCAGGTGATCACGCGCCCCTTCCAGACAAGGCCCGTGCCGCGCGCGAGCCTCAGATACCCACGCCACATCATGATGACGCCGAAAATGAACATCGCCGGGTAGAGGAACGGCACGTACCACCGCAGCCCGCGATCATAGAGCATAGCGCACCAAGCTGCCTGGAAAAGCCCGACAGCTGCCCCCGCCATGCCGGCAGCGGGATGCTTCGCCAGGATCATGGGTAGCAGGAACACGTAGGGCAGCAGGAACAGCACGACGACCGCGAGTGTTCCTGCCACAAGCGACGCGATCTGGCGGTTGAGAAACTCGCTGATGTTCTTGGTCAGTCCATTGAAGGAAGCACGGAACCCTTCATACATGCGGCAGCGGACCTGTCTGCGGGCATCCAGGAAGATCGTTCGGAAACCCGCCCGGCGCACGGCCCGGGCCATGCCGATGTCGTCGTTGATGTGCCGAGAGACCGCGGCATAGCCCCCGGCGGCCTCGTAGGCCTTCCGGCGGATCATCACCAGCTGCCCGATGGCGAACGTGAACACGGGCGCGCGCGTGGCGGCAATCAGCCAGATCGGCATGACGATAGCGGTCATGAGGTACATGATCGGCACCAGCAGCGCCTCACCGAAAGTGCCAAGTTCCTGTCCGGTGTAGGCGGAGAGGAAATCGACGTGGTGCCGCTCGAGGTTGGTGACCGCCCATGCGATGCTCTCGGGCGCGTGCACGGTATCGGCGTCCGTGAACAGCAGGTACTCGCCGTGGGCCAGCTGACCGAGCTGGTGCAGGGCGTGCGGCTTGCCGTGCCACCCGTTCTCGGGCAGCGGTCGACCATGGACGGCCTTGATGCGCTCGCGGTGCGCGCGGGCGAACCGTGAAATGATCTCCCAGGTGCCATCGCTGGATTGGTCGTCGAGGACGATGATCTCGTAATTCCGATAGGTCTGGTGCAGCAGGGACTCCAGGCAGCGGCCGATGTTGCGTTCCTCGTCGCGGGCGGGTATCAGGACCGACACCATCACGTCGCGGTCGTGCCGTGGCCGCCGGCAGCTCAAGCGGAGCCACACGATGTTCGAGACGGCGAGGACAAAGAAGTACAACGCGGCGGCGAGAACGAGCCACGACAAGGTGGTGATGGCGCCGGGCTCGGCGAAGAATGCCACGGTTCGGCCCTCCACTAGCCTCATCGAACCTACCAGAAATCGCGGCGCGCCCCCAGCCCCCGAACCGGACCCGCGCCGTGGTCACTTGACACGGAATTCAGCTGCTGGGTATCCATGTGAGAGGATCCGCATGCCGCACGACCTCGCGAAGACGGAACGCGCCTGATGGCATACCGGCGCGGGCACCGGATGGTCACCTTCCTCCCCTCGTTCCTGCCCTTCACGATCGTCTTCCGCCTCGTCCTGTTCGCGGTGCGCATCGTTAACTGGTCGCTTTTCAGCATCGAAATCAGGGGCAGGCACAACCTGCGCGGCATCGGCCCCGCCATCCTCGTGAGCAACCACTCCCTCGTAGTCGACCCCGCGCTCATCGCCCACGCGATCCGGCCGCGCCGCACGTACTTCACCATGCTCGAGGAGACCGCCCTGATCCCACTTCTGGGCACCTTCGTGCGACTGCTTGGCGGCATCCCCCTCGTGAGGGGCTCCGGTGCCGGAGGTCGGTTGGAACGCGGCATCGACGACGCGCTCCGCCACCTCGGCCTCGTGCACTATTTCCCCGAGGGGGAGTGCTACCTGCGCAACCAGCAGATCAAGCCGTTCCACCGGGGCGCCTTTCACGCCGCGTGCCTGCGCGGGCTGCCGGTTCTGGTCGTACTCGGTGAACCGCTGGTACCGGATCGCGACGTTCCGCTGCGGGCAGCGGAAGAATCGCTCGCGCGACGCATCCGCGAGCAGATGCAGGCGGTGATCGACCGGGAAGGCGGCTGCAAGACGATGAGCCGGGGAGCCATGCCGAGGCTCACCCTGCACCGCCAGGGAGCACGGGGCACGGCGGACTGATGGCATCGGGAGCGAATCGGGCGTGTCAGAACCTGGGGGTTTTTTGGGGGGGACGGCGGGGAAGTCGCGACGTTATTTAAAAAATTTTCCCTAGAAGATTCCCTTGATCATACTCGACAGTCACAAGTTCTTCCGCCTCTCTGACGGCTGTCAGAGGTCGGCGTCGCGCTTGATCAATTCCATGTTCAGGATAGTCATTTCCTCCACGATGGCAAGCAGTCGCTTGTAGTTCTTGGAGTACTCCTGGGCGCA
>JAPLSM010000403.1 GCA_026398635.1 Spirochaetota bacterium
CGACGTCGAGGCGAAGCTGATCGCGACGAACGATCCGTACGGGCCCTTCGGCAGCAAGAGCATCGCGGAAATCAGCGTGAACGGCGCCGCACCCGCGATCGCCGCCGCGGTCCACGACGCGACGGGCGCGTGGATCAGGGACTGGCCGATCACCGGTGAGAAGATATTGAGAATGCTGGGGAGGTTCTGACGCACATGGCAACCGACGAAATACGGCGCTCGATCGGCACACTCGAAACGGCCTCTGCCGCCGCAACAGCCGCGGCGAGGCATGCAGCGGCCGCGTCCGGCGCGGCCGAAGGGGGACCCGACCTCTTCGGGAAGGACTTCCTCCTCACGTGGGACAAGCGCCGCGAGTCGCTCGAGGTGATCATCCGCGCGGCCGCCGTGCTCAAGGCGCTGCGCGAAGCGGACCTCACGACCCGGCTTTTCGATTCGGGCCTCGCGGTCTCCCAGTTCAGGGACAATTCGACGCGCACCCGCTTCAGCTTTGCCTCGGCCGCGAACCTGCTCGGCCTCGCGGTGCAGGACCTGGACGAAGGCTCGTCGCAGGTCGCGCACGGCGAGACGGTGCGCGAGACCGCGACCATGATCTCGTTCATGGCCGAGGCGATCGGCATCCGCGACGACCTCTACATCGGGAAGGGCCACGCGTACATGTGCGAGGTCGCCGGGGCGGTCGAGCGGGCGCACCGCGACGGGGTGCTCGCGCGGCGGCCTGCGGTGATCAACCTGCAGTGCGACATCGACCACCCCACGCAGACCATGGCCGACCTCGCGCACCTCGTCGAGCGCGTCGGCGGATTCGACGAGCTGCGCGGCAGGCGGGTCGCCATGACCTGGGCCTACTCCCCCTCCTACGGCAAGCCGCTCTCGGTGCCCCAGGGAGTCATCGGGCTCTTCACGCGATTCGGCATGGACGTGCGCCTCGCATATCCCGAGGGCTACTCGTTGATGGGCGACGTGGTGGACAAGGCCGGCGCGTTCGCGAAGGAGTCCGGTGGCTCGTTCAGGATCTGCCCGACGATGGAGGAGGCGTTCGACGGCGCGGACGTGGTGTACCCGAAGAGCTGGGCCCCGTTCGCGGTCATGGAGGAACGCACCCGGATCGTCGGCACCGGCGACCGCGCCGCGCTCGCCGAACTGGAGAAGCGCTGCCTCGCCAACAACGCACGCTTCAAGTCCTGGGAGTGCACGAACGCGCTCATGTCGCGGACGCGCGATGCACTGTACCTTCACTGCCTGCCCGCGGATATCACGGGCGTGAGCTGCGCGCAGGGCGAAGTGGCAGCCGACGTGTTCGAGCGATTCCGGGTTCCGCTCTACCGGCAGGCGGGATGGAAGCCGTACGTGATCGCAGCGATGATCCTGGCAGCGAAGTTCCCGGACCCGGCTGCCCGGCTCGCGCGGCTCGCCGGGGACCGGCAGCCGAGGCTCTGATCCTGGTGCAGGCTCCGCGCGCGGTCATCCTCACCGGCGAGCGGGGTGCCGGAAAGACGATGCTGTGCCTCGCGCTCGCCGCGCTGTCGCCCCGCTACACCGGCCTCGTCTCGCCGCCCATGTTCGTCGGTGCGGGGAACCGCATCGGCTTCTCCGCACGGTGTCTCGCGACAGGGGAGGAGTGGGTGCTCGGCAGGTCGGACACGGAGTTGGACGGGCCCCGGTTCGGCCAGTTCAGCTTCTCAAGCGCCGGGTTTGATCGCGCGGTTAACTGTTTGCGGGGGATCCTGACCCCTTCGTCCATCTCGCCGGGCACAGCCCCGCAGTCGGTGGTCATCGTCGACGAGATCGGGCCGCTCGAGCTCGAGCAGGGCGCCGGCCTGGCACCGGTGCTGCCGCTGCTCGCGGGGGCTGGTCACCTGCTGCTCGTGGTGCGGCCTTCGCTGGCGGGCCGGGTGGAGGCGCTCGTG
>JAPLSM010000232.1 GCA_026398635.1 Spirochaetota bacterium
GGCAGAAGGTTCTCGTGATCGGCAGCGGTACGATCGGCCTGCTTACCCTCGCCGTCGCAAAGGCGCTCGAGCCGGCCTGCCACGTCTTCTGCGTCGCCCGGTATCCCTTCCAGGCGGAGCAGGCAGAGCGCATGGGAGCTGATGGGGTGCTCTCGGAGAGGGAAGGGCTCTACCGGCAGGCGGCCGAGGCGACGGCCGCCCGATTCGTCGAGGGCGCCTTCGGGAACCGGATCCTGTTGGGCGGCTTCGACCTCGTCTACGACTCCGTGGGAAACGACCGGAGCCTTCGCGATGCCCTGCGTCTCGCCCGGGCCGGCGGAACCGTCGTCCTCGTCGGTGCCAACTTCCAGCCGGGCCGGCTCGACTATTCGCCGATCTGGTATCAGGAGGTGAATCTTATCGGCGTCAACTCCCACGCGACGGAATCGACGGGCGAAAGCTCGTTCGAGATCGCCGCCCGCCTATTGTCGGAGAAGGCCGTCCGCGTGGAGGGGATGGTCACCCACCGGTTCCCGCTCGAGGAGTACCGACGGGCAATCGGGACATTCTGCGCGAAGGAGAAATCGCGGGCGATCAAGATCGTCATCGATCACGGGCGGGAGCGCGATCGGAGCGATCAAGATCGTCATCGATCACGGGCGGGAGCGCGATCGGAACTAGACCGCGGCGGTGCGGATCGACCCGAATTTGACGAGACAGGCCACCCGCGCTACAGTTGCCGCTGATGAAAATCGCCATCACGGCTGCCTTGGATGCCGGCAGAGAGGCACCGATTCTTTTCCGAGGCGAAATGGAGGAGGCCTTCGCGCTCGCCGCTGAGCTTGGCTACGACGGCGTGGAGATCCATCTGCAGCATCCCCAGGATATCGACCGGATCGGGGTCGGCGAGCTTGCGAGGCGACATGGGCTGGGCGTTCCGACCCTGGGCACCGGCATGGCCGCCGGCAGGGAGGGGATCGCCTTTTCCGATAGCGATCCGGCGATCAGGGCCCGGGCAGTGCAGCGGATTTGCAGTCAGATCGACCTGGCCTCATTCCTCCATTCCGGGGTGACGATCGGCCTGATCTACGGCAGGCTCGGCAGCGATCCCGCGATGCGGGAAGAGAAGAGGGAGGCGGCCGCCGATTGCCTGAAGGAGTGCTGCCGGCATGCGGAACACAGGGGAGTGACCCTGTTCCTGGAAGCCATCAACCGGTACGAGATGGACCAGCTCGTGACGCTGGATGAGGCGATCGAGTGCCTGCAGAAGGTCGGCTCCGGCAGCCTCAAGCTGCTCGCGGATACCTTCCACATGAACATCGAGGAAGTGGATCTTCCCGGGAGCCTGCGGCGCGCGGCGGGGCTCCTCGGCCATGTCCACCTGAGCGACAGCAATCGGCAGGTCCCGGGGCACGGACACCTGGACGTGAAGGCGGTACTTGACGCCCTCCGGAGCATCCGCTTCGAGGGCTACCTGGCTTTCGAGGTTCTCCCGCTGCCCGACCCCGTGAGCGCTGCCCGAGACGGGATCGCCCATGTCAGGCACCTGTTGTCGATGCCCTAGCCCCGGCTCCACGCCGGGGCTGGAGATCAGGCGGGTTTGCAGCCGGCGGAGACGACGCGAAGCGGCTGCCTCCGCCGATTCGGTCTGGAAGTTGTCCCATGCTTCAGTCGAGGGAGGTGCGTATGAAAGGTCCGTTGCGCGTCGGGATCATCGGCTGCGGCGCGATCGCCCAGCTCAGCCACATCCCGTACGTCCTGGAATACGACGAGCGGTTCACGCTGGCCGCGGTCTCCGACGTGTCTCCGAGCCTGCTCGCGGCCGTCGCGGACCGGTATCGGATTCCCGATCGCTATCAGGACCCGAAGGATCTCCTGGCCCGGAAGGACATCAAGGCGGTCATCATCTGCCACAGCGGCTCCCATTACGCCACCCTCATGGGGGCCATGGAGGCGGGCAAGCACATCTTTTGCGAGAAACCGGTCGGCTGGAACCTCCGCGAGGTGGAAGAGGTGGCGGCCAGGGCACGGCGCAGTGATC